>JANNYV010000272.1:0-4906 GCA_031410275.1 Bacteroidota bacterium | reverse complement strand
GCCATAGAAAAGCGATTTAAAAAGCAGGGTATTAGTTTTATGGTTGTAGGTGCGCCTATTAAGCGTGGTAAGAATGGGCCCGCAACAGATGAGGTATTTGATTTAGCCGGTACTCATTATTATAATTCATATTGGGGTTATCAAAATGGAAAGGTGAGAAATTCGAGAGTGGCAAAAAGTCATTCGCCACTATTTGTTCTTAGTCATGATGCTGAATTGAATTCGAGAACTTCTATTACTTCAGCCATTTCATATCAAGCCGGTGAAACAGCACAGACCGGATTTGATTGGCAAAATGGCTATGATCCACGTCCTGATTATTACAGGTATTTGCCAAGCTACAGAGATTCGGCTGATGATCAATTAGAAATTTATAATGCAATTAAAGCTGACCCAAACAAACTTCAGGTGCAATGGGATCAACTTTATGAGGCCAATCGAAATAATATGAATGCCGGCTATGGTCAAAGTGTAGATATTTTAAATTCAACAGTTGAAGCAAGCAAAAGACTCAATGTTGCAGTGAATTTGAAAAGTGAAATGAATGATCATATTACCCTTCATTCAGGATTGAGTTATCAAAAACAAAACAATCATGATTTCGCCCGTGTTGAAGATTTATTAGGTGGAAATTATTTTTTAAATATCAATCAATTTACTGCAAGAACTTTCGGAGGCATTATTGCCGATGCCGATAAGCAAAATTTACTTGATAATAATATTCAGAAAAAGGTTGGTGACACATATAGTTATGATTACAGTATCGATTTTTCAAAAGCAGCCTGGTTTGCACAATCAATTTTTGTGTATAATAAAGTTGATTTCTTTTTTGCTGCCGAGGTTGGATTTACAAATTTTTACAGAACCGGACATTACCAATCAGGCTTATACAAAACAAACTCATATGGTAAGTCGGCTACAAATACTTTCTTTGATTCGAAAATGAAAGGTGGATTGACATATAAAATAAATGGCCGGAATTATTTATATGCAAATGGTTCAATAGGAACGAGAGCACCTTATGTAGATAATGTGATTATTTCTCCGCGAACCAGAAATGAAATGATAGCGAATCCTGTAAACGAAAAATTTTCGAGTGCTGAAATCGGTTATTTATTACGTGCACCCAATGTAAAAGGAAGATTAACATTTTTTGCCAGTGACGTAAAGAATTCAACGGATATAAAACGTTTTTACAGCGATGATGATGCCTCGTTTATCAGTATGGCAATGCAAGGAATAGACAAGCGTTATACTGGTGTAGAATTGGGAACTGAAATTAAAGTAAGTCCGAGTTTTACATTGAGCTTGGCCGCCGCCTTAACGCAAGCGTTTTATACGAGCCGTCCTTATATAGATATTTATAGTGACAATGAAATTGGGGTATTAAACTCAACTGTAAGCGGTGAGCGAGACACTGTATATATGAAGAATTATTATGTGCCATCTGGGCCACAATCTTCTTTACAAGCAGCGCTTCGTTATAATTCAAAGCGATATTGGTATGGCACAATTTCCGCTAATTATTTAGGAAGAAATTGGATGGATTTTGCCCCTACCGCAAGAACAAAAGACGGGGTAGATGATTTAGTAAAAGATTCTCCGGAATGGTATAACAGAATTGACCAAAAGAAATTACCGGATGCATTTACCATAGACTTGTTTGCAGGGAAATCATTCAAAGTAAATAAATATCTTAAGAAGGTGAATAATCAAACTTTTTTATTGTTTCAGTTTGGGCTATCAAATGTTTTAAATAATAAGAATATCAATCTTTACGGTTTCGAGAATTTACGATTTAGAAAAGAGGAACCGGAATTATTTGATCCTAAATATGCATACTCATTGGGTATTCAGTACTTCTTAAATTTCAGTTTACGTTTTTAAATATCAATATAAAAATAATTTAAATTAAAATAGTTATGAAAAAATTATTATCACCCGCTTTCGCAATCATCGCATTATTGATTGTCATCGGTACATCTTGTGTGAAGCAAAAGTTTGACAGCCCGCCGGATGGAACAAGTTATGATCCTATGATTCCTGTCAATAAAACAGTGTTGGCACTGAAGGATTTATATTCCGGTGTACCTACCTTAATTGATTCCGATTATGTGATCTCCGGTATCGTTATTGCAGACGACCGTTCAGGTTGTTTTTACAAGCAAATTATTATTCAGGATACAACAAGTGGTATTGTGGTCTTGTTAGGAAAAAGCAGTGGTCTTTATACTGATTACCCGATTGGGAGAAAAATATATGTGAAATGTAAAGGGCTTTATTTGGGAGCGTACGGAGGTTTTGTACAATTGGGTTATACGCCCGATATTACAAATGCCGTGAGTGATATTCCATCTGCTCTTATTTCTAAATTTATTGTCAAAGCAAATACAGGGAATGTAGTTGTTCCAAGAACTGTATTTATTAATCAATTAGCTTCGCTCAATTCTACAAATAAAGCATGGTTAGGAACGTTGATTCGTATCGACAGTACACAGTTTATAGCAGATGATGTGAACTCACCTTACGCGCAAGACCCGAATGTTTCTTCCGGTACTGACAGAACTATTGAAGATTGTACCAGTAAAAGTATCGTGGCTCGTATGAGTGGTTATGCTAATTTTAGAAATGTATTAATTCCTGATGGTAAAGGCTCGTTTACTGCAATTTTTTCCCGTTACAATTCTACGGCTCAACTGTTGATACGTGATACGTTTGATGTGAAGATGAACGGTACCCGTTGCGGTGGTGTGGTAATACAACCTGCTGTTGATATTACGATTGATAGTTTGAGAAAATTGTTTCCCGGCACAGACACAAATCATGTAACTACCTTGGGTAATTATAAAATTCATGGTGTGGTTTCATGCAGCCTTGTTGACAGTAACGTTAGTAAATATAATTTAATTCTTCAAGATGAAAGTGGAAAAGGAATAGTCGTTTATTTTTCTGGTTCATATGGATATAAATTGGGTGATTCAATAACATCAGATGTTTCAGGAGCTCAATTGAAATATTACAGAGGTTCATTGGAAGTAACAGGGAATGCTACAAAAACAAAATTAGTGGTAGCCGGTAAAACTGTAACACCTAAAGTGGTAACCATTGCAGCGTTAAATACTGATTTAGGTAATTCAACTTTTAATCAACGGCTATATGAATCAGTTGTTGTGAAAGTTGTCAATTGTACAATAGCCGGAACCCCGACAACCTATTCAGGAAGTAAAACAATTAATGACGGAACAGGAAGTATCATATTGTATACGAGCTCCTATGCATCTTTCGCGGCGGCCTCTTGCCTAACTGGTACTGTAAGTATTACAGGCATTTCAACAGTATACGGCAAAACTGTGTCGGCTTGTGTCAATCAAATTTCAATGCGTAAATTAACTGACGTTCAATAAACATTCATATTTAAACCCCACAAATAAAATGAAAAAACTTTTATTATCATTCTCTATTTTAGCAATTGCATTCGGATATAAAACGACTGCGCAGGTATCTATCACTTCGGTTGCGACACCGTATACACAAAATTTTGATGCGTTATCAAACGATACGACAAATGTAGCACATGCCATGGCCTTAACAGGTTGGGCACTTTTTGAAAAAGGAACAAGCGCAGCAGTAGACCAAATGTATAAAGTGAATAATGGTTCAAAAAATGCTGGTGATGTATATAGTTATGGCGATTCAACTGTCACCGATAGAGCGTTAGGTAGTCTTGCTTCCGGTACAAATTTACCTGCCTACGGAGTAGCCTTTCAAAATAATACCGGTAGTAATATTACAGACTTGACGATTTCTTATAAAGGTGAGCAATGGCGCTCGGGTGATACATCAGCCTCAAGTTTAGATTCTGTTATCTTTGAATATTCAACAACGGCAACTGCAATCAATGATACTGCTGCCACTTGGAACCCGATTGCCTCTCTCATGTTGAATACAATTAATTTAGTTACAACAACGGCCGGTATTTTAGATGGTAATAATGCACCTAATACCACAACCAAAAGCGGAACTATTTCCGTTCTCTTGACAAACGGTAGTAAAATATTATTACGTTGGAGAGATATTAATAAATCAGGAAGCGATGATGGTTTAGCGATTGATGATTTGTCTGTTAGTTTTTCAGGTTCAGGAAATCCTAAACCGGTTATTGTTGCTAAAAATCCGGCTGACGATGCAACTTCGGTAAGCCCAAGTATAACCAATCTTTCTATGACATTCGATCAAATAGTTACTGTGGGTACAGGAAATGTAACCATTAAAAATTTAACGGATGTAACGCAACAAATAATTGCTTGCGCCACTACAACAATTGCAGGCACAATAGTCACTATTCCGGGAGTTACATTAATGGCCGGCAAACAGTACGCTGTAAATTTCGACAGTACATGTTATGTAAGTAGCACGTCTGCAAACTCATACGGTATTTATGATAACACATCATGGAATTTTGAAACAATGCCGAATGGCTTGATTGATTATAATAGCAATAACCTTGAATTGCAATTATCGAACAATAATGAACTTTTATTTAGCGTAAATAATAGCGAGTGGGTATCAGTTACATTATTTGATATGAATTGTAAAACTGTGAAACACTTGTCTGTGAGAGCTCAGCAAGGCGAAAATAAAATTTCATTGCAAAGCGAATCATTGGTAAATGGCATTTACTTTATTAAGGTAGAAAATAAAAATTACAGAGGTGTATTGAAATTTGTGAAACAATAAAATTTAAAAACATTCGTTTTAAAACCGTCTGATTCAGGCGGTTTTTTTTATATTTGATTCAAAAAAAATGGGATGTCATTTTAATTGCATGTTGTTATTGGGTGTGCCCCTCCCAAAGCCTCGGGTCGGGCTGTTCGCTTCAATCCCTGACCAAAGCGTCAGGGGATTT
>JANNYV010000271.1:0-4748 GCA_031410275.1 Bacteroidota bacterium | reverse complement strand
GATAATTCTCTTTGTGTACGAATAATATCTGCACGGCTAAATTTATTACCCGGCAAGGTTCTCAATTCTCGGCGTATCACATGCTCGTGGGTCTTGTCATTACCGGAAATATTGATATTGCGTAAGGTGTATTGTTCACCTTCTACAATTTTTACAACATAGTTGATGGTGTCATTGATGATTGATTTTTCTTCAGCATCTGTGCTGAAAGCCAAATAACCATCATCTAGATAAAGCGAGCCAATATCATCGGCATCTTGTGTTGGTATTTTACCGATTCGTTTATTCAATAATTCTTGATTAAACAAATCGCCTTTTTTAATACCAATCATTTTAGTCAATTCTTCGGATGAATATTTTGTATTTCCTTTCCATTCAATATCACCAAAATAATAACGGTTCCCTTCAGCTACTTTAATATCGATATTCATATGGCCATTTAGTGCGGTATACATTGTATCATCTACAATAGAGGCATCTCGGTAACCAATCGAGTTATAATATTCTAATATATTTTCCTTGTCCTCTTCGTATTTTTTTGCATTAAATTTTGATGCAGAAAATACACTGTATCGGACGTAAGGGTCTATTAACTGCGCTGTTTTAGAAAGTGATAAAAACCCTTTACCTTTTAGATAGCTTTGCAAATCGTTTTCATTTTGTCCATATACACTTTCCTTGTCGGCGCTATATAATGAAATTCGCGCCATCTCTTTCGTTCCTTTCATCGACTTCTTCAATTTCATTGCAGTGGCATTTTCATTTCCAAAAATGTTGACCTGATTTATTTTTACTTTTTGGCCTTTGTTTACAACGAAGGTGAGGATTACCGTATTTAAAAACGCTGTATCTTCTCGTTCAGTAATCGTCGTATTTACATTGGTAAATCCTTTCTCGACATAATACTTCCTGATTTTTTCGATGGCATTTTGTTTTGTTGCTTCTGTCACTACTTTCGATTTTACCAAGCCTAATTTCTCTTTCAATTCTTTTGCATCATTGTCTTTTATTCCTTTAAAATTAAATTTTGAAAGACGTGGTCGCTCTGTAATATGAATATCAAGAAATACTTTATTATCTACAATTCTGTCTGAATTAATTTCAATATCAGAAAACAAACTTTGCTTCCAAAGATTTTGAATAGCTTTTGCGATTGCAGGATCATTTGGCAATTTTATCTTATCGCCCGGGGTAAGACCCGAAATAGAAATCAATAATTCTTCATCAAGATATTTTGAGCCGCTGACGGTTATACCACCGATGGTATATTCAGATGTGGTACTGAAAATGGAGGATCTCTTTTCTTTTTTTTGTTTCAAGCCAATTTGTGCATTCAGCACATTTGAGCATAGGATGCCAGAGACTAAAAAGAATACTGTACGAAAGGATTTGTTCATGCTAATTTTAATTGTTCGCTTATTTTTCCAAAGCGTCGTTCCCGGTTTTGGTAATTTAAAATGGCTTCATACAGATTTTCTTTTCTGAAGTCAGGCCAATGCGTATGTGTAAAATAAAGTTCGGAATAGGCTAATTGATACAGCAAAAAATTGCTGATACGGTGCTCGCCACTGGTGCGTATCATTAGTTCAGGGTCGGTAAAAGCGGCGGTGGTTAAATGTTGTTTGAAGATTTCATCTGTAATTTCGTCAATAGCTAAAACATTATCTTTTACCTTTTGAGCAATTTTTTTGGTGGCTTCTACAATTTCCCATTTTGCACTGTAGCTGAGGGCGAGTACCAGATTGAGGTTAGTATTGGCGGCAGTTACCGCCATGGCTTCGTCTAATTCGTTACGGCAGGCGAGCGGAAGGCTTTCTAAATCGCCGATGACAAATAAACGGACTCCATTTTTGGATAAGGTTTCGGCTTCTTTACGTATAGTGGTCACCAATAGTTCCATTAATCCATTCACTTCATTTTCTGGGCGGTTCCAATTTTCTGTCGAGAAGGCATATAATGTGAGGGTTTTTACGCCAACTTCTACACAACCTTCTACTACTTCGCGTACACTTAGTACGCCATGCTGATGACCAAAGAGGCGATCTTTTCCTCGTTCTTTAGCCCAACGACCGTTACCATCCATAATGATAGCAATGTGTTTGGGTATTTTTTCTTTATTTATTAAATCGAGCATGAAGGGTATGAAGCGAACAAAAGTAATAAAAACGATTTTGTATCGAAGTTAAAATAATGGCTATGCCATAGTTTAACAGAGCTTTCACAGAATGAAGGTGTGAATGCCTTAAGATTGACAAAAAGAATAAGAAAAAGTGAGAACCCATTTCGGTCATTTCCTATTTTCTCAACATCCTTGTTGGTGTTCTTCTTGAACATCACTATTTCCCTTTCTTATTTTAAATTAGTTGTTGATATGTTGCCTTATTTCTCATTTCTTATTTTATAGTCCTCATTTCCCATTCACATTTACCTGCATAAGTCTCCACTTGTTAAATTGATAATATTGTTTGCAGGTAACAATTTGATAATGTAGATTTAACCTATAAATTTATCATAATGCAAAATAAAGTACTAGTAATTATTTTTTGTTTATCCGTTTGTTGTTTCCAAGATAGCATGGCACAATGGAATCCGAATCCGGCTTTAAATACACCTGTTTGCTTATCAAACGGAAATCAAATTGATTTGCGTATGATGGAGGATGGGCATAGCGGAACCTTTATTACTTGGAAAGATTATAGACCCAGCAATGGCTTGCCGGATATTTATATACAACGAATTAATTCGAACGGCGTTCCCATGTGGACCGGTAACGGAGTGGTAGTATGCGATGAAACCCATGACCAAAGCACCCCGGCCATCGTCACCGATATGAGAGGCGGCGTTATTGTATCATGGTCTGATTGGCGCAGCAGTATTGAACGTGATATATATGCGCAACGAATTGATTCAGGAGGAAATGTAAAATGGACTATCAACGGAGCGAACGTAACCAATTTGAGTCAACGCGAACATAGCGAGAAAATTGTTTCTGATGGAAAAGGGGGTGTGATTATTGTATTTGAAAAGCAAAACGGCTTATGGGATATTTGGGCACAACGTCTCGATAGTTCTGGAAATAAAATGTGGGGTGCCGGTGGAGTGGCCGTATCAACCGCGACAGGAAACAAACGAAATCATAAAGTACAAAAAGATAAAAATGGTGGCGCTATAGTTACATGGCAAGATTTACGAAACGGAACGAACTATGATATTTACGCACAACGCTTAGATGCAAATGGTAATTTAAAATGGGGACCTAATGCAAAAGCGATTTGTGCTGCAATCGGTGATCAAATCAATGCGAAAATAGAAGCCGACAGTTCTTCAAATGGTGCCTATATCGCTTGGCAAGATACTCGTATTTCATCCGACTATGATATTTACATGCAACGTGTTGATTCGAATGGAAATATAAAATGGGCAACCGACGGCATCGTCATTTCAAATGCAGTGCAAAACCAATCGGCCTTAGATATGATGGCTTTTTCGGGAGGCAATGAAGTCATTATTACTTGGAAAGATAAACGAAACGGCAACTATGATATTTATGCGCAAAAGATAAATAACATGGGCGCTTTTCAATGGAATGTAAGCGGAGTGGTTGTTTGCAACTCACCCTTCGATCAAATAAATCCGAACATTTGCAGCGATGCCAACAAAGGCGCCATCATTGTTTGGCAAGATTCGAGTGCCGGAAAATGGGATGTCAAATCGCAACGTGTCAGCAATGCAGGCGCCATGCTTTGGTCAACAAATGGCGAGGTTGTATGCAATGCCATTGATGAGCAAACCAGCCCGAAAAATGTAAGCGATGGCAATGGTGGTGCAATATATGCATGGCAAGATTCGCGTTTCGGCGAGGATGATATTTATGTACACCATATCAATAAATGGGCAACGGGAATTTCATCTGTTGAATTAAAAAATAAACTCCATGCATATCCAAATCCGGCGACTGATAAAGTAACTGTTAGTTTCCCTGAAGAATTTGCTATCACAAATGTTATGGTGAATAATATGCTCGGTGAAAAAACGAATATGCCTTTTACTATCTCTGCAAATCAGCAAATTGAAATTGATATTCATACTTTAGTGCCAGGGCTGTATACTGTTCAACTATTTTCTGAAATGGAACGTGTTAGTTGTAAGTTGTTGAAAAAATAATGAATGCAATTTATGTGGGTGTGCCCTCGAAGCGCCCCGCTGACAAAGAGAGTTTCTAGACGATTGAATAATTAAAGATTTATCAGTGGAACTGCTTCGGAGTCGGGTTATACGCTGCAACTCCTCTCATGGCAGGTCGATATTTCGAATAGAGTATGATAATCCTCTAAACTGCACCAACTCGATTAAACTTTAATTTGTAAGTACAAACTGATTAATATACTTTCAGCATTTGCTGCATAAAGGACTATGAGCAACTGCTTGTTGGTATTACACAACAATCACTGTTTCTTTTATCTCACAAAATGCGCAGAAGGCTTTCAGCCATTGTATTTTTTCGTGTATTCAGCGTATTCTATGAGCCCTTAATGAAGCAAATCACTGAGCTTATTCTATTCTTACAGAGGTTGCAGTTGGTGTATCTTTACTGATTAACATTGAATATAGCCAATCGAATGTATATGGTTGAACTCAGTAAGGGAGAAAAGAGTGAACGTTGGAAAATAATTAAAGAATAAATTGAGCCTAATTTATTTTAAGACTTGTCTTCGTTGTATCGAAGAATTTTTTCACATCCGGATTCT
>JANNYV010000270.1:0-1575 GCA_031410275.1 Bacteroidota bacterium | reverse complement strand
ACGTCCTGACAAGATGAGTATAATATTTTTTTTATTTCTGTCTTCGCATTCCGAAATAAACTGACGGCACATACCGCACGGAAAAGCAGGTTTATTATTGGTGCCTTCAGGAGAAAGATAACTAATAGCGATGGCCATAATTTCTTCTTGAGGATAACTCGAAATAGCTGATGCCAAGGCGCTTCGTTCCGCACAGATACCCACAGGGTAGGATGCGTTTTCGATATTTACACCTGAAATAATTTTACCATTTTGAAGAAGCACTGCCGCACCAACCAAAAATTTTGAATAGGGAGCATATGCATTTTCTGTTACTTTTTTTGCAACTGACAATAACTGATTATGGGAAAACTCTAATTCATTTGAATCTGAAAACTCTTGATATGAAAATTGATATACCGGCATATTTTTAAAATTCAAATTTAGATAAATAGATTCATACAATTCTTAAAATATTGCCCGCACACTTGCACGTCCAGTATGTATCACATTGCCGGATGCCGGTTTTCTGCCTTCGTATTCTAAATTCATTTCAATATTTTTTGAAACTCGTTTATTAAATGATGCTTGCCACAACCAATTT
Organism: Bacteroidota bacterium; assembly: GCA_031410275.1. GTDB lineage: Bacteria > Bacteroidota > Bacteroidia > Chitinophagales > Chitinophagaceae > OLB11. The sequence goes on along the minus strand of JANNYV010000270.1, from coordinate 992 downwards.
TTCCCTTTTTGCAAACCATCCAACATCGTGTACGCAATACCGGAATTTTCAGTTCCATTATACGTGATAGCAGAAAACGTTGTTCTACCGCTCACGACTCCTGAACTAAGAATATTGTATTTAATTTCAAGATTGACATTATTGGCAATTGCCTTTTCGCCACCCAAATTTTTTGCATTTTCTCTTATATCATATTTATATCCTGTTTGCAAACGAAGCTGATTTTTTTTGAGTAAGATGGTGACAGATGGCTCTGCAGAATGATAGGCAATATTGTAATTTTTATTTTCTAAAAATTGAGAAAGGAAATTCTTTGTCCCTGACTTTACACCAAGCGAAATAGTCATACGCTTTGTTACAGCATAACGACCACGAAGTAATTGTTCTCTATTTTTTCGTGAATCAATCCCGTAGTTTAATAATGTTTTACCACCGGCTATTGTTTGCACATAATCAACACCCCAAATATTATTGAACCGATTAAAGAAAACCGAATTGATAATAGATGATGCATTGTTGATAAGCAAACTATCATCAAACGAATTGATAAACGGATTATACTGCTCAATTCCTTCTTTGCCAATAAACCGATTATTGAGTTGCACAGCAGATTGAATAAAAAATAACGAAGCAAATTTTTGAAGTGGTTTCAATTTTGTATTTGAAAAATAAGCCTTCGGATTTAATGAAATTGCCTGATTGTAAAGCGAGTATTTCGCTTTGACATATTGATTGGTTGGTGTAAATATTTTGATATATAATTTTTCATCCGGAAAAATGGCCAGTTCAAATTCGTTAAGTTGTTTAAGCGAGTCTTTGTTATAATCTCTCCATACATACAAGCCCTGCCCGGCCGGCACTTCAAAATAGGCAAACTCTCTTTTTTGTTCCTGCCCTGACCCAAATTCATACAGAATATTTCCTACCAACAATCCTTTAGCAACTGAAAAATTATATTCAACCCGGCCGAGTGAATTCTCATCTGCTTTGAG
>JANNYV010000269.1:0-2443 GCA_031410275.1 Bacteroidota bacterium | reverse complement strand
CTCAAAGCAGCAGGAGGATTTCCGCTACTATCCCTCACGCTCGTCATTCAAATTTATTCTTTCATCATTTCAATAATAGCTTGTGCAATATCTTCCGCATTCGGCTTCGAAAAATAATCGCCGTCGCTTCCGTATGCCGGTCTGTGTGCGTGTGCTGTGAGCGTACGAGGTGCCACATCAAGCCAACGATAACCGCCTTGTTTTTCCATCACCTGCTGATACATATAGGCAGCTGCACCACCGGGTACATCTTCATCCACAAAAATAATTCTGTTTGTCTTTTTCAATGAAGCAACAATGGCATGATGAATATCAAATGGCAATAAGGTTTGCACATCTACCAATTCGCAACTGATACCTGCCGGCGTGAGGTACTCTTTCATCGCATCCTGAATGACACGAATCGTAGAACCATAAGAAACGATAGTGATATCCTCACCTTGCTCCACAATATCAGGAATACCTAAAGGCACAGTCATTGTTGTAAGATTCGAAGGCACTCTTTCCTTTAAGCGATAACCATTCAAACATTCAACAACAATCGCTGGTTCATCAGCTTGCAATAAGGTATTATACATTCCCGCTGCCTGTACCATATTTCGCGGAACACAAATATTAATCCCGCGTAACGCATGTATCATCATACCCATAGGTGAACCACTATGCCAAACACCTTCGAGACGATGTCCGCGGGTACGTACAATAAGCGGACATTTTTGTCCACCTTTCGTACGCCATTGCAACGTTGCTACATCATCACTTAACGTTTGCAAACCATATAATAAGTAATCGAGATATTGAATTTCAGCAATAGGCCGCAAACCTCGTAACGCCATACCAATTCCTTGTCCCATAATCGTTGCCTCGCGAATACCGGCATCAAACACACGCCATCTTCCATGCTTCTCTTGCAAACCTGCAAAGCCCTGATTCACATCACCAATATTTCCAACATCTTCACCAAACGCAAATACTTTATTGTTTGTGGTAAGGGTATGATCGAAAAATTTATTTAAAATCTCAAACCCGTTCAACGAAATTTCTTCTCCTTGGTATTCGGGTTTTACTTCCTTTATTTTATCAACGCTGTATGCAGATACAGAATGTAACACTGAACTGTATTTTTCATTTGCATCCTCTTTCAAACGCTGATAATATTGTTGCGCTTCTTTAGCAGCTGAAGAATCGCCTGCAACGTGAACAACTTTAGCCAATAACTTCATGACATCTCTACGCAAAGGTTCTTTCAATGCGTTCATTTCTTTTACATAGGAAGCGATGGTTTCTGCATGTGCATTGCCTTCAAAAATAATATCATTGCAAAACTTGCTTGCTTGCCGAACTTGTTGTTTAATAGGATCAATAAATTTCTCCCAAGAAGATTTTTTCGAATCTAATACATGTTGCTTTGCCTCTTCATCTATACGAAGTAAATCGCCTTCAGTAGCAATTGCATTCTCAAGAATAAACTCTTTCATCTTTTTAATACAATCCATTTCTCTTTCCCAATTGAGACGCTCTTTACTTTTGTATCGTTCGTGTGAACCTGATGTTGAATGCCCTTGAGGTTGAGTAATATCCTGCACATGAAAAATAGCCGGGATATGCGTGTCCCTTATTTTTTGTATACCTACTTTAAACGTATCACACAACGAAGGATAATCCCATCCTTTTACTTTATATATATCCAAGCCACCCAAGCCTTGCTCATATTGAAAACCGGCCAAGGCATCTGAGATAGAATTTTTTGTTGTTTGAAATTTTCGCGGAACCGAAATACCATATCCATCATCCCAAATAAAAATGGCCATAGGCACTTGCATTACACCGGCGGCGTTTACCGTTTCCCAAAATAGTCCTTCACTAGTAGATGCATCACCAATAGTTGTAAAACAAACTTCATTTCCATTTTTTGAAAAGGATGTTTCATTATGCAATATTTCTTGCGAGCGATATAATTTTGAAGCGAAGGCCAATCCTAAACCGCGAACCATTTGGCCGGCCGTTGGCGAAATATCTGAACTGCAATTTTTTGTTTTTGTCTGATCTTTCCAATCTCCATTTTCATCTAACAATCTTGTTGCATAATGCCCATTCATTTGTCTTCCGGCACTACTTGGTTCTGCATTCACATCAGGGTTTGCATAGAGTTGCGAAAAGAATGCTTCGATATCACTCATACCACTGGCAAACATAAATGTTTGGTCTCTGTAATATCCCGAACGAAAATCACCTTCCTGAAAAACTTTCGCCATAGCAATTTGTGCCACTTCTTTTCCATCACCAAAGATTCCGAATTTTGCTTTGCCGGTTAGTACTTCTTTTCTTCCGAGTAAACTTGCTTCACGGCTTTGCACAGCGATGGTATAATCATTAAGGACATCTTGTTTAAAATCTTCAAACGAAATTTTTTCGGTATGTATATTATTGGTCAGTGTATTCA
>JANNYV010000268.1:0-3085 GCA_031410275.1 Bacteroidota bacterium | reverse complement strand
ATTCTTTGCGTACACCACTTGTATGATGCCCGAGCAAAGGAACTTTCGCATGCACTAAAATTGGTTTTCTATTTTCACGAACATAATGAATGGCGTTCTCCATAATTTCATAACTCTTTTCAAAATCACTTCCGTCCACTTGCAACCGTTCGATGCCTTTAAAGCCTTGAATAAATTCATAGGCATTCATAGTTCGTGCTTCATCACTACTGACACTAATACCCCAATCATTGTCTTCAACTAAATAAATAATGGGTAATTGTTTTAATGCAGCAAATTGAAACGCTTCACTCACTTCGCCTTCTGTTACACTGCCATCCCCGAAACAACAAACCGTAACAGGCTTTACATCGCTCCTGCCTTCTTGTAATAAATTTACTTTTTCAATATATTGTATGCCTTGTGCAATACCGGTTGTAGGCACTGCTTGCATACCGGTTGCACTACTTTGATGAATGATTTTAGGGTAATTTTCTCTACGCGAATTCGGGTGATTATAATATTCTCGTCCACCTGTAAACGGGTCATCGGCCTTTGCCAATAATTGCAGCATCATCTCATAAGGTCGCCATCCCATTCCCAACATTAAACTTTCATCTCTGTAATATGGGCTCACCCAATCGACCGGTTTCAATTGAAATCCCAAAGCCAATTGTATAGCTTCATGTCCGCGTGAGGTGCTGTGTACATATTTGCAAATGGGTCTATTCTCTTCATAGGTCTCAGCCATTGCCTTGGCAGTCATCATTAATCTGTAAGCCCTCAATGCGAGTTTTGTATCCATGCGTATTATAAGTGAGCGCAAAGATAGAGTTTGAAAGGAGACAGAGGAAGGAAATGAGCCATTTTATTATTATCCCCCTCAACTTAAATTCACACACCCAATTTTCGTAAAAATATTAAAGCAACTCTACACTCAGCTAACAGCCAACCACCATTAACCAATAGCAACTGTTAATTATTAAACTTAATATTATCAAAATCAAAGATGCCTAACAAGGGGTCATATTTTATAAGCAGTACATGTCCGTAACGCGCCGGGAAGACGCCAATCTTTGTGAGGGAAGTAAAGGTCGGTACCACAAAACGATCTACTTTTATTTCGCCATTCTTATACAGCATATTTCCTAAGGAGAGTTTCGTTGTATGATAATTATAATCAGTAAATACAAAGGATATATTTTCGACCGAATCTTTTTCATCACGAATAAAATAATTGATATCCATCCTTCCTTTTGCATTCGCAACCATTGCACCGTTTTGAGGCCGGCGATAATATTTTTTGGGCAATCGTATACCGTCATCTTTATTTGGTTCTACATGTATTTTCACCACTTCCGTATGATCATCCAATTCCAATAAACAAATATTTTTCTTGTTATAGACCACATACGGATTTTTGCCGAGTTTAATTTTCAATCGTGTTCTGAGCAATTGCTCGGCGGCAACTAACCAATCACCGTTTTTCAACTTTACCGCCTTGTGCATATAAAGATAACTATGCACCAACAACTTGTATTTTTTAAACACAGAATCCTTGACATAGTTTTGAGTAAACTCATTAAAATGTTCACTGATAATTTTACCATTAAAATCAATCAGGTGAATACAAGTACCATATTTTACTTTACTAAATTCATGCGCACGTTTTGTAAACTGCGAAATCACTTCCACCCCATTTTTTTGTATGTCTGCTGAAATCGGATAAATAGAAATCGAATCATCTTTATACAACGATGCTTCTGCAACCTTGGCTCCTTCTGCCGATAAAATTTGAATGGATGTGCTGACATCATTAAAATGATTTCGTGCTTTGTACGAATACACCGTATTCACAATAAACTTATTGTCTGCCATCAGCAATTGCACATTGGTTGCATTTGAGTTGGTTTGCGTATAACGCCATATTCTGTTATCGTTCGTCAAACATTGTATGGTCGTGCCCTTTGAGCTCCCCGACTCTGTATTCAAATAATCTAAAATGCCCTGATGATTGATAGAAAAAATGGGCGTTTGTTTGAATGTAATTTCCGATTCTTCCTTCGGCACTTTTCTCAAATTCACATCTAGCGTTGTATCGAATGTGATATCGGCTTTTTGATCGAATACAATATAACGAACTGCTTCTTGCTTCTTTTCAAACTTGGTCACAATATTTGTTCCATTAAAAACTGCTGCACTAAATGTAAATTTAGAATCTAAGGTAAATTTCTTCTCTCCTACATCTTTCAAATATTCATTAAAAACCTGTATGATAAAACTGTTCGAATCTTTACTGACCTTGTCTAACAAATACACATACGCATGACCTTTCAATACATTATTCTCCAACATAGGAATTAAGAATGTATGCGCATCATCGAAATACATTCCATTCTGTGCTATCGATGATGTCGTCTTCATCAACAGTAACATGAACAACAAGATGAGTTTACTTTTTATTGAATGCATCATAAATAGTTTGTATTTCCGGATAAGCACTTATTTTAGAATAGTACTGATTGATATAATTTTTTACCAAGAGGTCAAATTCAGTATCTGTTGTTCTGTCAATGATTCGCAAGAGTTGATTATACCCTTCTGAAAAATCTTCATCTGATTCAACCGGTATAAAATTTTGTATCGTATGCTTTTTAATGGCCTTGTTCAATTCATTTAACCCCAATGCAATATTTTTATATAAATATTTATTCTCAGGATATTGCGACAACAATAAAATAGAATGATACACCACAGCGCTGTAGCGTTTGTTTTTCATATACGATTCAATAATTTCAAATTTACTGGCATTGGTCAAGCTATCAAAGGAAACCTGCGCTTGCATAAATATTTTTTTGCCTTCCTGTGAATATTTGATAGCCGCTAAAAACGAATCAATCATTTTAATACGGTTCGGAATATCAGGATGCGTTTTTATCGAATCTTCATCGAACTCGATGGCCTTCTTATTACCAAATGTCATGGTGTTTTTTTTCGGAGTCAGCCATTCCTGCTTGAGTGTTTGGGTATTATTATTCAGGTATTTCGAATAATCTACCAATGAACTGTCTTCATCGCAATGATCTAAAATTTCCATCAATGTTTT
>JANNYV010000267.1:0-2377 GCA_031410275.1 Bacteroidota bacterium | reverse complement strand
CCAGGGAATAAATATTTTCGACCAGTTTTTACATCCTCACATTCAAACCGTGTTCTTCGCTTTGAAATTATTTTAAATACGTTCCCTGGTATATATGAAGTTCTTGCATAATAGTATATTTTATAATCAAATTTTATATATTTGTGAGCACGAAAATAAAATGTCAATGAAAAAACAATTACTCAGTCTAATCTTGGTTCTTATTAGCTTTCTAAGTAAGGCTCAATATGACTATACGCCCACCGGCAGAAACGATGTTCCTGTCTTGGGCATGCAATGGGGAATCGTGGGTGGAGGCTTTACATCGATGATGAATAACCGTGATGATATTGATGCCGATCAGCGATTAGACCCGCAAAGCACGAATTTTAATTATGCGGCTGGGATTGAGTTTGTGTATTGGTTTCAAAAAAATATTGGCTTTGGTGCACAAGCTTTATATTGGAATGGAGGTGCAAAATATGTCGGTAAGGATACGGTTAGTCAGACCTCACTGACAGCGACTACAAAATTGACGTATTTGAAGGTACCTTTTCTTTTTCATTTTAAATCGTACAATTCATATTATCCTGATCGTCGAACACGCTTCAGTGCTATTTTCGGACCTTATATAGCGGTAATGAGCAAATATGAAGATGATTTTATTTTGAAAAATAGTGTTGGAGATACGATAGGCGAAACAAATTTAACCGGGCTCTCATTTACATCCGGTAAAACAGGAGCGGTTAAAGGCAAAATTTCAAGTACCATATACAATCCGATTGATATCGGTTTTGTTGCAGGCTTTGGTGCCGAGGTAAGAGTTTGGAGAAGAACCGTTGTGGCGTTGAATTTAAGGGCTGATATTGGAATCTCAAATGTTGAGAATACTAAGACCTTACGTTTGACCTATGATTCCGACCTCACAACTGACCATGAATATAAACCTTGGGATGGATTATATGCCAAGTATGTTGCGCCCAATGGCAACGATCTTAAAAATGGATTTGAACCTAATAGACCTGCAACAAAAAATTTCACGTTAGGTGCATTTTTGTCTATCAGAAAATATCTTTCTAATTAATTGAACTGACTAAAAAATAGTATGAAAAGAATACTCGTAATAATAATATTGTCGATCATGCAAATTCATGTGTCGGCGCAGAATGAAGGACGAATCGGAATTTTTGCAGGCATGAATATGACCTCATTATTTAATGTAGATGATGCAAAGTTTGGAGATTATTTACCTACTTTTAAACCAACTCTTGGAGTGGAAGCCGGTTATCATTTTACGTTGTTTAAATCATTGCCTATGGGTTTTAGTGTGCAATTTGCGCATAATAGACTTGGTCAAAATTACAAAGGTGCTTATGTCGACAGTACAAGTTATTATGCCTATAGCCGTTTAAATTATTTGCGCACAGGATTGGCATTGCATTTCGGTACGAATCCACGCAGACAAGTGGCATTGGCGTTTACAATGGGTGCGAACATTGGTGTACTTACGGGTTATCAAGATCGATATGAACTTGTTCGTTACAACAATTCGCGTTATATCCTTGATATTAAAAATAGTGAAGTCAACATTACCGATACGACAGTAAAACAAGGAACCCTTACTTCGCAAATGTATAACAAAACTGATATGGCTGCTTTTGGTTCAATTGGATTGAATTTTTTAATTTCAAACAATTGGGTCTTTGGTGTTAACGGTCGTTTTGATTATGGATTAAGTCCGGTAGAAAATACGAATAAAATGAATATTAACTTCGATACGCAGCCGGCGTCATCAGCAAGTTACAAGCCCTTTAATACAGTTGTGAAATATCATGGACCAACAGATGATTTGGTAACCCATAGTCAAACAACAAATCTTTCATTCGGTATTTTTCTTTCGCTACACTATAGAATTTACAATAAGGAAAAAACTGAATTCTATTACAAAGAGAATAGTAAATCAAATAATTAGAAAGTGTGTTATTAGTTACTGATTAGGAGATCTGCAACAACTTAAAAACTCCACGAAGCGATAAAATAAGGGCTTAACGATTTTCAATGTTTCTGTAACAGAACTATACAGTAGACTCATTTTATCGTAAAGTCAATGTGTAACAGTGTTTTAAAAGAAATAACTCAGTACAAATGAAGGCGATATATTTTGTCTCAAGACATTAAATTTCTTAAAATTGGTAGTGGATTTTACATCTTCATTTTGTGAAGACGATGAATAGGTAGTCGTAAATTGATACACATTTTTTCCATACACATGAATTGCTTCTATACCAATATTTATAATAGCGCCAACATATAATTTCTTCAGTATTAAATGATGTATGCCTCCCTTAAAGTAAAGACCTGTCTTAAATAGTTTCCTGATTTCTTCTTTCCCATTACC
>JANNYV010000266.1:0-1847 GCA_031410275.1 Bacteroidota bacterium | reverse complement strand
TTGCGTTTGCTTCGAATAAAATGCATCTTCATTGGCGATGCCGAGTTTTTCAAATGCTTGCTGCGTAAGTCTGTAATCGATGTTCAGAATAACAGCGCCCAAATCGAAAATGATATTTTTTATTCCCTTCATAGTACAATTGAGTATTTTTTTATTCTTTTATTATGCGCGTATTATGCGTAAAAAAAAGGGTTCCAAACTTATTCGTCTGAAACCCTTTACTACTGTGTGGACCCACTAGGATTTGAACCTAGGACCACCCGATTATGAGTCAGGTGCTCTAACCAACTGAGCTATAGGTCCGGAAAGATTTTTCTTTCGAGGCGCAAAAGTAGGAAATAAAGTTGTTTTAAGAAAACTATTGATAAAAATAAAATAGCAAATAAAAAAGACTGCCGGAATTGACAGTCTTTTTTGTATTCTTTTATAGCACTAACGATCTAAATCAGGTATAATATGATCCTCTGTTTTTTGTTGTATCATTTTTTGTAACCAAGAGCTCAATGCAAATAATATACCGGCTGCAACACCTGTAATGATGATAAATAACATAAAGAACTCAAACAAATTGGTTATTTGAAATCCTAAAAAGGAAGGATAAACAACTGGCTTCGAAGTATCTAATTCGCCTGTTGGAGGAATTAATGCACTTAAAGTGCCTGCAAATTTATTTGCAGCGGCATTCGCCAAAAACCAAGTGCCCATCATGAGAGAAGCTAAACGTAATGGAGCCAATTTTGATACCATCGATAACCCAATTGGTGATAAACACAACTCACCCATTGAATGAATAACATATAAAGCGATTAACCACCACATACTGACTTTGTCGGCACCACCAATGCCCTTTACGGCAACTGCAATAACCACATAGCCAATAGCCACAAGTAATAATCCGAATGCCATTTTTCTTGACGAGGTTGGTTCTAATCTTCTTTTATATAAATATGCCCACAAGATTGTAAATAAAGGAGCTAGGGTAATTACTGCCAGAGGATTTATAGATTGAAAATAGGAGGCCGGCATTTCCCATCCTAATAAATTTCTGTTGGTTTGTCTATCCGCAAATAAGGTCAATGAGGCGCCTGCCTGTTCAAATGCTCCCCAAAAGAAAATCACGAAGAAAGCTAAAATAAAAATAACAATAATACGCTTACGTTCTATACCGGATAGAGATTTGTCGCTTAAAATAACAATAGGCATAATAATCATTGCCCCATAAATAACATAGCTAACAATATCAATATCATTTTTAAAAATTTGCTTGAAATTCAACATGAAAAATACGATAGCAATAGAGCCTATAATTAATGCGATGCTCTTTAAATCTAATTTTTTTACAGGCAGCCCTATTTCTTTACCTAATTCAGAAACTAAATATTTCTTCTGAAAAATAATAAAAAAGATTAAGCTAACAATCATCCCTATACAGGCAGAAAGAAACCCCCATTTAAAATCCATGGACCCACAAACTAAAGGGGAGAAAAATGCACCCAAATTGATACCCATGTAAAATATGGTAAATGCACTATCAATTCGTCGATCGCCCTCGGGGTAAAGCTGACCCACCATTGTCGATATGTTCGGTTTAAAAAAGCCATTCCCAATGATTAATGCAGTTAAGCCTGCCCACATCATTGTCACACCTCCCTCAGCCCCGGCAGAAGCACTTAGAAACATACAAAATTGTCCAATAGCCATTAATAGCCCCCCAATCATAATGCTTCGTCTGTTCCCTAAAAATTTATCGCATAAATACCCTCCTAATAAAGGAGTTAAATAAACAAGCCCCGTATAACTTCCGTATATATTTGAGGCTTCTGCATCTTGTAACAATAAAATTTTTG
>JANNYV010000265.1:0-2268 GCA_031410275.1 Bacteroidota bacterium | reverse complement strand
GAATTAAAGCAAAAGGCTGAATATAAGGGTATCGACTTCAATTATTTTGGTGGGCAATTAGTAGCGGCCGGCAATGCTACACAAATGAGAGCAGATACTATACTTACACTTAGTATCACGATTGTACTATTATTATTACTCTTCATTTTTTTCTTCAGAAGTTTTTTCGCACCGCTGCAAATTATGATGCCTGTTGTATTTGGTGGATTATTTGGCATGGCCATGATGTATTTACTCAAAGGAAAAGTAAGTATGATAGCGCTTGGTGCATCGAGTGTAATACTCGGCATTGCCGTGAATTATTCGTTGCATTTTTTATCCCACTTCAGGCATTCTCATAATAAGGAGGAGACAGTCAAGGAGTTGTCAGTTCCGATGACCATTGGCAGCTTTACCACCATCTTTGCTTTCTTTAGTTTAAATTTATTGCATACACCGGTACTACAAGAATTGGGTTTGTTTACGGCATTTAATTTAATCGGTTCTTCGTTATGTACACTTATTTTCCTGCCACATTTTATTTCGCATGCCTCTGCTGCAACGAGTGGTGTGATAAGGTCGACATGGTTAGATAAACTGTCACTTTATTCGCCGAATAAAAATAAATGGATCGTGATTGGTATTTGTTTGGTGACCATCTTATTGGCTTATTTTTCGAATGATGTTCGTTTTAATGAGGACATGATGAAGATGAATTATATGAGTACCGAATTGCAACATGCGCAGAAAATAATTAATCAACATAATACAGAATCACTGAATAGTGTGTTCTGTGTCAGCGAAGGAAAAACACTAGATGAAGCCCTTAAAAAAAATGCAGCGTCAAGCAATGTATTAAGCACATTAAAACAAGATGGTGTGATTCGAAAGTATAGCACCTTAGGCAGTTTTATGTTGTCAGACAGTATTCAACAAACTAAATTAAATACGTGGAATCAGTTCTGGACAAAGGAGAAGAAGATGTTATTCCTGCAACATTTAAAACAAGAGGGTGGGGCGGCAGGCTTTGATCAGAGCGCTTTTCAGGGTATTGAAACCATGTTGAATAAAACATATACCGAAACGGATTTGACGTTTAGAAATACATTCCACGCATTGTTCAGCGATTTTATTGTGCATGATAAAGATGGATATAAGTTGTTGTTGATGATAAAAACGACGCAAGAAAACCGGAAGGCTTTGTATGACAAGTTTAGTACAGTAAAGTCGGGTTACTTGACTGACCGGCAACTTATCACTTCGCAATTTGTGCGTTATGTGCAGGAAGATTTTTATAAAATTCTTTTCTTGACATCCTTTATCGTTTTTTTTACCATCCTTATTTCATATGGTAGAATAGAACTTGCCCTCATTTCATTTATTCCGATGGTGGTTACTTGGGTTTGTATACTTGGTTTGATGGGATTGTTTGGCATTGAATTTAATATTATCAATATCATTATCTCTACCCTCATCTTTGGTCTTGGTGATGATTACAGTATTTTTATTACAGATGGTTTGTTGGAAAAATATAAATATGGCAAACAGAAAATTGATTCCATTAAAACATCTATTTACTTATCGGCTATCACCACCATAATTGGATTGGGCATCTTAATTTTTGCAAAGCATCCGGCCTTGCGTTCGATTGCATTAGTGTCTGTTATTGGCATTTTTTCTATTCTCCTTGTTTCGCAAACGCTTCAACCGTTATTGTTCAATTTTTTTATTCAGAATAGAACAGATAAAAAGCAGCATCCATTTACCTTATGGAGTTTTGCAAAAACAATATTTGCATTTACCTATTATGTATTGGGTTGTATAACGGTTACAGCCATTGGATTTTTACTCACTAAATGCATTCCTTTTTGGAAGGATAAAATGAAATATGCATATCATGTAGTTATCTGCAAAAGTATGTGGAGTTTGCTTTATACGATGTCGAATATCACAAAGAAAAGTTTCAACATTGAGCATGTTGATTTTAAAAGACCGGCTGTAATTATTGCGAATCATAGTTCGTTTTTAGATTTACAACGTATCATTTCGCTTCATCCCAAAATACTTTTGCTTACAAATAAATGGGTATGGCGTTCACCTGTTTTCGGCTTGTTGGTGCGTATGGCAGATTATTATCCGGTAGAAGAAGGTGCTGAATTTAGTATTGATAAATTAAATTATTGGGTTGAGAGAGGATATTCTATTGCCGTGTTTCCCGAAGGCACGCGCAGTTATGACGAAGAGATGAAACGGTTTCATAAAGGTGCTTTTTATATCGCAGAAAAATTA
>JANNYV010000264.1:0-5298 GCA_031410275.1 Bacteroidota bacterium | reverse complement strand
GGTGCTAAACCACCGGCTCTCGATGGAAACTTTGCAGGCATGGTGTTTGGTATCAAATGGCCTGTGAATAGTAATGTTGTATTGTCTAAAAATACTTCATCCGCACCATTTGATATTAAGTCTTTCAAGGGTATTAGAGAGAAGAATCATTTTAATTTTCAGTCGTATGGTGATGTTGCTGATAATTTGCCTGAGTTGCCCAAAGAGTTTATGTCGGGCGAATGGAATACGATTACTACAATTCCGTACACAGGAAATTTGGGTAGCGGAGAGAAGTTCGAAATAATAGAATGCGGTTTTGATGAAAGCACGAATATTTATTTCGCTCAAACGGATAAGTTTGGAAATGTTGGACAGTTTACACCAAATCTTGTTCGGAACGGTTGGGATAGTTATCATGGGTGTTTCTTCGGAACTCCTAGAGTAGTTGTCTTGAATACGGATTCGGCAAGCAATGATTTGTTAGTGGAGATTATGCAAGAAAAACCCTCGAAGGCAACATGTAAAATAATGAATATGAAAGGAAAGACAATAAAGCTAACACAGTTTGATTTGGTTGAAGGATTAAATAAAATAAGTGTTGATGTAAGTGAATTGCTAACAGGCATGTATATGTTGAAAGTTGTGAATGGTGATGACTTAAATTATGCTCAAACATTTAATAAGAAATAAAATCTTGATTGATTTTATATGATTAAACAAGGTTTACGATGTTCGGTTAGATGACGAAATGCGTGAGGGATCGCAGCGAAAATCCTCCCGCTGCTTTGAGCGGGAGATTGCAGCGGAGAGCCCGTTCCGAGGCTTTGCGAGGACACGCCCAAATAATATTTTCAACACTAGTAATAAATATACAAGAGAATGGGCTTATCTGATTTGTCAATGAAGGGTTCTAATTGATTAAAAAAAGTAGGTGATACCATAGGGCAACCAAGGCTATTACAAATTTCATCTTCTTGTTCATTGTAAGGCACTTTATAATATCTGTGCAATACAATATTTCTTTCAAATGCATGGCTGTTTGTTTTGTCTAGTCCATACAATTTATAGGCCTTTCCAAATTGTCCATCGTAACTATTACCGATAGAATATTTTCCTAATGATGAACAATACGACTGCTCTACATTACTAAAACAAAGGCTATCTTCAATAGCTGTATTGGAGCCTGATCCATGAGCGACAAGCCCTTTCAGCAGTACTTTGTGCTGCATTGAACTATACACAAAGAAGCGATATTTATTGGAAGGAATTTTCATGTCAACTAAGAAAAATAGTTGGTTGTTAAATGAAAGATTATTTTTTAAATACTCGATGGCTTCATTTGATTTAATGCCAATTTGTTTTGATGAATGAAGAGCAAGAGTTCTGTTTTTCTTTTGGTTATCTGATTTCTGATTTGGTGAATCCTGAAAATCTGAACATGAGCAACAGGGCATAAAAAATAACAGTAACAAAAATAGTTTCATAAAATAGAATTGAATTTGAGGTAAAAAAAACGTTGATGTATAAAAAATAAATGCTACAGATTCGCAGAATTATCAAGTCATTTTAATCTGCGAAACTGTAGCATGTTGCAAGCAAACTTAGTTGTGTTACTTATTGCTTGACACTAAATAAATTAATTCAACCGAACGATATAATAATATACGCCTTGTATATTAGGGTACACACCACCTAATTGAAAATCGTTTTCACCTGAAGACAGTATTTTATTCAAGTCTTCAATGGTATTTACTGTATCATCATTGATTTGTGTGACAATAAAATTGTTTTTAATACGGGTTTGTTTTGCTAGGATTCCGTTAGGTTTAATTCCTGAAATTTGCACGCCACCGCGAACACCATATTGTTTACATTCTGCTTTATTTAACTCACGGAGGGATGCGCCCAATTGACCATTGGCATCATTTTTTACAATATCTGTATTGCCAATTTTATTTTTGAATGTCAGACTCGAAGTCGATAAAACACCATTTCGAATATAGGTAAGAGTTGTTTTATCACCGGGTCTGAATTGGGCAACTTGTTCTGATAATTGTGGACCGCTTTTAATTTCTTTGTTCCCAATTTTTGTAATCACATCGCCCTCTTTTAATCCGGCATCCTCTGCGGCACTTTCCTTATTGACTTCTTTGATATACACCCCATCAATTTTATCTAAACCCAATTTACCAAGTTCCTTCGGATCCGCTGTTTTACTATCAACAAAACTAACACCTAAAAAAGCGCGTTGCACATTACCGTATTTTACCATATCGTTTGTCACCTTGTGAACGATATTACTTGGTATGGCAAATGAATAGCCGGCATATGAACCGGTGGGTGAAGCAATTGCTGAGTTGATGCCGACTAACTCCCCTTTCGCATTTACCAATGCGCCACCACTATTACCTGGATTAACCGCTGCATCGGTTTGAATGAAACTTTCAACGGCGGCACTTCCATTTCCTATTTTTGTTTGATTGATACCGATGTTTCTGTATTTCGCACTGACGATGCCGGCAGTAACGGTAGTTTCTAAACTCAATGGATAACCAACTGCCAATACCCATTGGCCAAGACGGAGATCATCGGAGTTGCCAAAAGATAAATAGGGAAGATTCGTTTCTTCTACTTTTAATACAGCCAAATCAGTGGCTGCATCTTTGCCAATGACTTTTGCTGTGATGGTTTTTTTATCATTCATCACAACGGTGACTTCATCAGCACCATCAACTACATGATTGTTGGTCACAATATAACCATCATCTGAAATGATTACACCGGATCCGCTACCTTGTTGAGGCGGTTGTTGAAAAAATTGCCCGCCACGATTACCGAAAAATTGTTCGAACAAATCATCACCAAAAGGGTTTCTGCCTTGAGATGATGCCATTTTCTTTTCGGTCTTAATATGCACAACAGCTTTGCTTGCCCGGTCGGCTGCATCTTCGAGATTGACATAGCCACCTCCCCCATCAGCAGTAGAACTAGGTTCTGCATAATTGGTCAGATGAACATCTGCGGGCGATGAATCGTCATGACGAAGGGAAAATACCTGATCTGCATAAATGTATTTTTTTGCAACTGCAAAAGTGAAAATAGAAGTTAAAAATGCGATGAGAATAATGCTTGCTATCTTTTTCATTGTTATAAGTTTTAGGGCACAAAAATAAATCCGGAACTAAATTTTAAAAACAGTTTTAATTTTTTTTAACACACAAAAGCATGTTAAGAAAATTTATAAAGAGAGAAGGATGATGGGTGTAATTGTGTATAGTTTACGAATGCTCAGATGTCAATGAATTCAAAAAATCAATCGTGTTCACACCGTCGGCAAAGTCAGTAAGAGAAGGTGTTTGCGCTTTTCCAAAGGGTATATTTTTTTCACCGACAATAGCCTGAATATCCTTATTATTTTCGAGTGATTGAAGCACAGTTTTTATATTCGTATACTGTTCGTAATGCAATACTGAAATGGCTGAAAAGATAGATTTATTTTCAACAATCAATATACTTTCATTACTCATATAGTATTGGTTATTTATAATATACAAAGCAAGGTTATAATCTATATTATTTCTGTATTTATTGTGATGTTTTAATGCATCATATTTTTTGGAAGCATTTAATAAGGGAATAAAATCATATGACTCGGGTACATAAAGCTTGGTTACATTTCTGCAGCCCAACCCAAAATAATAATACACATCATCTGCAAGATGTTCTAAATCTTGTTCGGTTTCATTTCCCGAAAGTATAGCCACTGAAGTTCTGTTTCGGCGAATTATATTCGGGTACTTTGCAAAATATTTTTCAAAATAATTGGCCGAATTATTTGAGCCTGTAGCGATATAAGCATCACATCCTTTGAGCATTTCAGAAGACGAGATGAGGTTACGAATATTGCTATCCCATTCATATAATTTCTGAATGAGATGAGGAAGTAATACATCATCCTTCGATGAAAATTTAATTACTTGTTTATGACCACTAAGAAATACACAAAGAAAATCGTGAAACCCTACCAATGGTATATTGCCTGCCATAGTAATACCTATCGTATATTGCTTATTCTTTTCTTTTGCTGTTTGAATGGTTGAGGCCAATTTTTTCAATTCAGTTTCATTCAAATAATAGGCGCAAACCGTTGATAAGGCAATATCAATAAATTGCTGAGTAAACCATCCGTTTTGTCGTTCGGTATTTTCCTTTACGACTTGAAAAGTTTTGTTGTTTTGAAGAATATAGTCTCTGAGTTTTATGAGAAGTTCAATTCTATTTTCAATCATGATTTTTAAATTAAGAAGTTAGTGAGTTAAGGAGTTTACGAGTTGGGGGAATTGACTCATCATAATTATGTCATTTCAAATCATGCTTGTTTAAATAATTCAATTGCTAATTTCTCTGTAACATTTTACCGAATAAATTATTTTTTATGTAAATTTGAAGCACGAAAGTCGAACTTTCATTTTGTTTAAAATAATAAACTTTTAAAAAAATAATACTATGGCAATTAAAATTACTGACGAATGTATCAACTGTGGAGCTTGTGAACCTGAATGTCCGAACAATGCAATTTATGAAGGTGGTGTTGAGTGGGCTATCGCTGACGGAACTTCTGTGAAAGATACATTTACATTAATGGATGGCACTGTGATGGATGCAAATCAAAAAAATACACCGGTCGCCGATGATACATATTATATTACTTCAGATAAATGTACGGAATGCCAGGGTTTTCATGACGAACCGCAATGTGCTGCAGTTTGTCCGGTTGATTGTTGTATTCCTGATGAAATGTATCGCGAAACAGTAGAAGCATTGTTGGAAAAGAAATCACGTTTACATTTATAATCCATGTTTAATTATTGATTATGAAATGCTCATTAATTTTATTAGTGGTGTTTGTTTCTGTACATTGTTATGCGCAGCAATATTTTCCTCCCCCATCTAAGTATGATACAGTCAGAACAAAAATACAGGATTATGAATCAGTATCTTTGATAGATACGATTGGAAATGTGATGGAGCAAGGGTTTACAAAGAATGGCAAGTTAGACGGAGTATGGACAACCTATCATGCAACCGGATTTCCGGCGACCACTACATCCTATAGAAATGGAAAGAAAAATGGCTCCTATTTACAAATTGGTAAAGATGGATATGTAGAAACCATGATGAGTTATAAGGATGATATTTTACATGGCACTTACCGGATATTTTATAAAGGTGCACGAATTGACAAAGAAATAATTTACAAGGACGGCATTGAGGATGGCTTGAGAAAAGTGTATTATTCAGATGCCGGGATACAGG
>JANNYV010000263.1:0-2272 GCA_031410275.1 Bacteroidota bacterium | reverse complement strand
TCCCGGTACCTAGGCGGTGGTGGATTCGGTGGGGGTGGTTTTTTCGGAGGTGGTGGTGACTGGGGAAGTTCCGGCGGTGGAGGTGGTGGTGGATTTGGCGGATTCGGAGGCGGTGGCGGCGGATTCAACGGAGGAGGTGCGAGCGGAAGCTGGTAGATAATAATTTGTGAATGAGAGAATTTGAAAATTTGAAAATGTAAGATTCTCTTTACGATTAGAATTCGCATTTCTCATTTATTAAATTTCAAAATTGACAATCCATATTTCCGAATTGGCTAATTTTCAAATTCTCAAATTTGTATTTACTCATCTTCATAAATCTTTATCCCCGATACAAATAAGCATCCTATTAATGCCGGAATAATTAAATTAATAAACCATAACAACATGGTAGACGAAACAATTCCTAATTGATTTGCACTCAAAGGAAGCAAAAAAAATAAGGCCGTTTCACCGCGTATGCCAATCTCGGCAATAGCAATTGTAGGCACTATAGCCATCGCCCAAAAGATGAGACATATGGTACAAATTAAATCGAGCGCATTGGCCTCAACTAAAAATAATTTCAACAGAATAAAAAACTGTAACGTATAAACAAGATAACGCAGTGTTGATAAGAATAAAATACGAAGCAATTGCTTTTTATCAAAACGCTTCACAATTTCAATATATGTTTTTGCTTTTTTTAAAAATGAAATGCCCGATGTCCACTCAATGATTTTATATAAATGAAA
Organism: Bacteroidota bacterium; assembly: GCA_031410275.1. Classification (GTDB taxonomy): domain Bacteria; phylum Bacteroidota; class Bacteroidia; order Chitinophagales; family Chitinophagaceae; genus OLB11. Next base: position 1,538 of record JANNYV010000263.1, on the reverse strand, counting down.
ATAAAAATAAGTCAATGCAACACATAATAAGATACTTGAAATCAGCAAAATGGCAAGCCATAAACTTTGTTTGATATTCATTATATAATAAACAAGACCTGTTAAACCCAGGAAGCCGGTCACAATTAATTGAGCAAAGCTTCCGATAATAGTAACTGTAACACCTTGCAATTTATTGACGTTGCGCAGATACAAAATGCGTCCCATATACTCTCCTATTCTATTCGGTGTAATAAGAGAAACTGCCACACCGGTTAAGACAGATTGCAACGAACGCAATAGCGAAAAGTTTTCTGTCCCCTTGAGGAGCAGCCTCCATTTAATTCCTTCTATTGTCCAGTTTACAATCATGAGAAGTAATACAAAACTTAAGGCCAACAAACCTTTTTCATTCCAATTATGAACTAAAGCCTGAATGGTCGTTTTTAAATTCGCCGTATGTTTTATCTGATTGTATAATGAATATGCCATCCACAAAAACAACAGAAGACCAATTGCTGTTTTAAAAGCAACTTTAATATTTTTGTTTTGTAACATTGCGTAAAAATAATCAGCTTGGCCGGCAAAACAGAAATAATTTTAGGGATTGATCCGGGTACGGTTGTATTAGGATTTGGTCTAATTCAAATAAAAGATAAACAAGCAAGCTTGATAGAAATGGGCGTACTGAAATTAGCGAAATACAAAGACGCCAATGTTCGACTGCAATTGATTTATAATAAAGTATCCGAATTACACCGTGTGTTTAAGCCCACACAATTTGCGATTGAAGCACCTTTCTACGGAAAGAATGTACAAAGTATGCTCAAACTCGGAAGGGCACAAGGTGTTGCAATTGCGGCTGCGATGCAAGCCGGACTTAGTGCAACAGAATATTCTCCTAAAAAAATTAAACAATCTATCACCGGAAATGGGAATGCCACCAAAGAACAAATTTGGAAAATGCTGCAACAGATTTTGAAATTTAAAGACGAGCCCGAATTTTTAGATGCTACCGATGCAGTTGCTGTTGCACTGTGTCATTATTATCAATTAAATTCAGTACTAAGCAATGGTGCCAAATATAAAGACTGGGAAAATTTCTTAAAAGAAAATGCAAACCGAATTAAAAAGAACTAATTTTAATTTCTTATGAGTAGCAAAATTATACGAACCATATTTATTCTGTCTTTGTTATGTGCGATTTTAATGATTGTTACACAATACGTTTGGATAAAGAAAGCGTATGAATTGGAAAAGAATAATTTTCATACACATGTCACCACTGCGTTGAGAAATGTAGCCTATTATATTCTCACAGCGAATAACAATACAAGTCCAGTTGATAGTATTGTAACAAGAGGAGTTGATACAAAATATTATACCGTTCAGATCAACGATAAAATTGATTCAATCGTTTTAGTCCCCTTATTAAAAAGGGAATTACACAATGAGAATATTAATACTGATTTTGAGTATAGTGTATATTATTGCGAAAGTGATAAAATGAAATACAGTGGTTATGTCAGCTATAATCAACAGGAAAGTAAGCCAGACAT
>JANNYV010000262.1:0-2935 GCA_031410275.1 Bacteroidota bacterium | reverse complement strand
GGAGTAAAAGCACCATCGAAGGGCTACTTAAACAAAATCGAAATAGTGAAACGAAGATGAATTCAAAAGTTACTCCTAGCTTTAAGGATAGTCGATTCATTATGAAAATTGAATCAGGGAAAATTAATTATGTAGGTGTCTGGAATTTCGAAAACAAAAGCGTTCAATTTACAAATGAAAAAGACGATACTGATGAATTGCTTCAAAAACCATATCGAGGATTTAATTTCCGGGAGGCCATTCAAAGGTTACCGTTGTAAGATGGAAACAAACGCTACTTATCAGTATTCATTAGCCTTCTAAAAATGCACATTCGTTCTAAACATCTTTACCGCAATGGCAATTAATATCACGCCAAAAAACTTGCGAATAACCAAGATACCGGAAGGCCCTAATATTTTTTCTATCCAATCCAAGCTTCTCAATGCGACATAAATAATTACCAGATTAATTAAAATTGCAATTAAAATATTGTAAGGATGATACAATGATTTTATAGACATGACTGTCGTCAGTGTGCCTGAACCCGCAATGATAGGAAAGGCAATCGGTACTATAGAGCCCGCTGTAGAATTCGCATCCCCCTTAAAAAAATCCCAACCCAAAATCATTTCTAATCCTAAAATAAATAATACGATAGAACCCGCAATGGCAAAGGAACTAATATCAAGTCCGAGAAGACCAAGAAATGGTTGACCCAAAAAAAAGAATAATAACATCAACAGTCCGGAAACAACGGTAGCGCGTCTTGAACTGATACCGCCCATTTTATTTTTTAAAGAAATTAGGACCGGTATAGAACCGAGTACATCTATCACCGCAAATAATGCGAAGCTTGCCGTAAGGATTTCAGAAAATGAAATGTTGGATACATCGATAGTTGAACTCATGCCGCAAAGATAATCTAAAACAAATGCAAGATGTTAGATGTGAGATATTAGAGGTGAGAAGAAAAATGATATCTGATTTGAGGAAGCTCATCATGCTTTTAAGATAAACAAAGCTAACAGCCAATAGCTAATCGCTGATAGCCATTAGCTATCCGCCAAATTAATAAACAAGTACAGTATCCTTCTTCAACGCAAAAATGCCTACCCCATTTTTTACATTGGAAAATACTTGAACCGGCTCCGCAAACGGATTGCCCTCATTCTGATTATACAATTGTCGTGTTTTTTCGAACTTGTAAAAATTTTCTGATAAATGAGAAATTGAAATATTCCAAAGCGAATCAATCTGATTGGTAGCTGATGATGGCGCATAAAATGTGAGGGTCTTTTCTTTGCCATTAAAATTTATATCTGTCATTGTAAACGCACCATACAAAACGGTTATCCCACTCGACAAAATATCCTGATTCTCACCTTTATCAATATCAATGTCATTGGTTAATATATAGGTCCACCACTGATTATTGTTTGTACTCACTTCTATTTTGTAATAGTCTTTTTTATCAATGCTATTTTTAAAGGTGATTTTAAACTCATCATACAATTGAGCAACATTCCCATAATCCGGCACCAAAATAGTTTTTGCATTTTTCGTAAATTCAGATTTCACAATATCCATATTACCCGGGCATTCATCTTCTGTTTCAACACTTGCAAAGGATGGAGCTGATGCTGTTATTTTATACTTACTACCTGGCTTATAATTGATAAACGGGCATCTATAACCGCCATTAATATCGAATGAAAAACTATCTACCAGTATATTATTTTCATACAACTTTACATTCGCATTGTTGATAGAAGCAGGCGTAACTGTACCCGTAACGGATACGGTAGATGATATGCTCGCATAAGTTGAATCGAAAATATTAATACAATCTAAGGCGATGATTGGCGTATGCGGAATATCGATATTGATAACCGTATTAAACGCTTTTTCACAACTGCTGCACAACAATAATATAGACATGACAGACAAACTATTGAGAATAGATTTCATTTGTTTAAAATTTTAAATTGTAGGTAAAAGAAGGAATGATTGGAAAAATACTGATTTGCTTGAAATTATATTTCTTGGCATCGTTATCATATTCGCTATAAATATAAAAAGGGTTCTTTCTGCTGTATGCGTTGTACACACCAATATTCCAGGTTCGCACATTTCCATTTTTTTTCTCTTTGATAAAATTGACACCAACATCTAAACGATGATATGAACGCATGCGACTATTGTTTCTCGTACCATAATGAAAGATACCATTGCCACCACCAAAATTTGCCGATGGGCTATAACCTGCACCAGGGTTATAAAGATAATCGGGTAATGAAATAGAATTACCTGTTCCGTAAACCCAATCACCACTCAATTCAATTCGCTTGCTCAAATCATACACCGCTGCAATTTTGAAATCATGACGGCGATCAAATTTGTAAGGGTAGGTCTTACCACCATTAATTGTCGGGAATTTTCTGTTTGTCCAACTTAATGTATACCCAATTAATCCGGTTAGTCTACCCGCTTTTTTCTGCAAAAATAATTCAGTACCATAGCTCCATCCTTTACCCATTTCTACTTTATCTTCCCAACTTTCATTGGTATTTATATAACTCGCACCGTCGAAATAATCAATAATATTTTTCATTATTTTATAATAACCTTCTACACTAATTTCATATTCCTTCTTAAATGTTTTTGCTACTCCCACCGCAAGCTGTTGCGATTGTTGAGGTTTTATTTTATCAGTCACCGGTACCCACAAATCAGTAGGCAGTCCAATACCATTATTAGAAAGCAAATGAATATACTGATTCATGGTGCAATAACTTGCCTTCAAACTAAGGCTTGGTGTCAATAAATATCTGGCAGATACTCTTGGCTGTAATGATGTATAAAAATTATCCTTTGTTTTAAACCCTGAGAAATGAAGACCAATATTTGTTTTAAATCGTTTTGTAATTTCAATATCATCTTCTATGTAGGCATC
>JANNYV010000261.1:0-5891 GCA_031410275.1 Bacteroidota bacterium | reverse complement strand
GAAAAATTGGCTAAAAATCTACTTGAATGCTGAAAATAAAAAAGCTATGAAACTAATGTACTCTCTTGATCTTAGGTAGTTAGATTCAACGAATTGACTTAATTTGGCTAGGTGCCATCGTTTTCATTTTTTTAGCCATTCAAAAAGATTTCCTTAACGCCATTTTTCTTAGGTCAGTGAAATGCATTCGTCACAATAATAACATGTAGCGAAAATTTGAAATACACCCAAATTCGTTTCGATGTTCGATTGCTGATGTTCGATGTTCGCAGGATTTATCTTTCTGCGATAACCTTATCAATGACTAGATGCCCTGCGGTTTTGGTTTATGAAACGTACGACACAAAAATAGAGTGAGAAAAATAAACTTGAATTGTCTTTTGTATTGCGGCAACGATTGTAGCAGAAAGCCCGCACCACAACCGCTTCGGGGTGGGCGGACTTGGAGCGGAAAGCGTGTGCGCCGCCCTGAATGGTCTCATTACATTTTTAGTATAACCACTAATAGTAGTAATTTTTTCGCTTCTGATTTTCATCTGCTGGAGAAAGAAGAAAAATATGTATAGCTTAATTAGTTTATTATTGAAGTCAAAAATGTATAGACTTACTTAAAAGAACGAACATTTGGTATTGAGTATCGAATGCCCAAGAAATGAATTAACAACTTTCATGTTAAATGTCTTGCAAGTGCAAAAAAGTCTGTTTACATTTGATAACACTTAAAAAACAACCTCTTATGAAAAAGATCCTTACCCTTCTTTTCTTATTGCTTTGTGTAAACTCAATTGTCCATGCACAAGGATGTCCACCATGCCCTGAAAATTTTATTATTAGGGACAGCATCAATTGCAATTATGTTGAATTGCATGGCACTGCACCCAATGGCACCTATTCCAATAGCGATTCGACGGCTATTCGTGTTTGTCAGAATAGCACGATGAAGTATACGTTACAAGGTTTTGGGCAAGGAGCTTCGGGACTTTGCACCTATCCCAATTTGCAAATTACTTCGATATTGGTATCCGGAGGAACCTTGATTAATTATACAAATGGCGGTTATACTATAGCCTGGGGTAATACCAATACGGGAACTGTCGTTATACAATTTACAATACCCGGAGGGAGTGTTGGGAACATTGGATGCTCGGGTACAATTACCATTCATTATAAATTGATTCCAAATCCGATTGCAGCATTTACTGCTTCACCCAATCCGGCATGTTTTAATAATCCAACTAATATTACATTTAATTCTTCTGCCTCGGTAGGTGCATTAAGTTACTTATGGAACTTTGGCGATGGCTATACATCTGTTGCGGCAAATCCTGTGCATGCCTATACAAGTGCAGGTACGTATACAGTTTGTTTAACGGTTAGCAATTCATCAGCAGGAAACGGAACAGCATTGCAAGGCGCTTGTCCAAGTTGCAGTGGTACTGTTTGTCAAACCGTTGTCATAGGAAGTTTACCCGGTCCGGATATTACTTGTATTGCAACTGTATGTGCCGGCGAAACCGGATATTATTGTACGAGTGCTTCATGCAGTACTTACAATTGGGTAGTTACCGGTGGTGTCATTACATCAGGAAATAATACGCCATGCATTACAGTGTTATGGGGCTCAGGAAATCCACAAGGAAATATACATTTAGATATGCCGGGTTGCCCGGGATATTGTTCACAAGGAACCGATGTAACCGTACCAATTATTCCTTCATCCACAAGTATCGTAGGTAGCAATGTTGTTTGTATTGGTACAACAAGTGCTTATTCACTTCCTGCGTTTCCGGGTACTACGTATAGTTGGTCTATTAGTGGTGGGCAAACAATAAACGGAAATAATACCAACACAACTTCTATCACTACCACATGGAATACATTAGGAACTTATACCGTTACTTGTGTGTATTACGATACATCATTGAATTGCGGAGGCACGGGAACCATCGTTGTAAAGGTGTTGCCCGAGATGAAAATAACAGGGCCTAAAAAACGTTGTGCGGGACAAACAAGTACATTAAATTCAACATTCTTATTATCTCCTTTTACAAATGTCAATTGCACTTGGGTTGTATCACCAGCCGGTGCAACAATTACAGGTGGGAACGGAACAGCCTCTGCAAATTTCTTGTGGTCATTGCCAGGAACTTATGTTGTAACGGCCACACCAACAACTTCGAATGTTGTTTGCTCACCCGTTTCGTATACAGTTATTGTCTATCCGATACCGGTGATAAGTGCCATCAACGGGCCTGATTCAATTTGTGCAAATGGTACGGCAGTATATTCGGCAACATCAAATATGCCGGGATTATTTAACTGGACTATCACAGGAGGAACGCCCACATTACTTGGGCCTAATAATGATTCAGTGCAAATTGCATGGAATGTTTCAGGCCCCTATATCATTTCAGTCACACAAACTTCGTATGCAAACAATTGTCCGAGCAATGCATTCAGCAAGACAGTCTTTGCTTATCCCAATCCAATTGTAACCGGTGCCACCAATGTGTGTGCAGATGCATTAATCACTTATACGATTACCAATATTGGCGGGAGTAATTTTAATTGGCATGTAACACCTGCACAATTCGGAACGGTGACAAGTTTACCGGGCGCAAATCCGGTCACCATTTTATGGCATGGCAATAATAATCCGGGTAGTAGCCATGTTGTTTATTTACATTATGGAAATTGCAAAGATGATTCAATTGCTATTACTATAAATGAACCTATAGCACCAACTATTTCTCAAACTGGTTCTTTATGTTCAGGACCGGGTATAACATTGACCTCAACAGGTACGGGGACATTTAGTTGGTCGCATGTTGAAACGCCACCTTATTCATCAGGTACCAATACGCTTGCAAACATTAATAACCCCGGTCATTATACGGTTGTGATTACAAATTTCAATGGCTCTACTTGCACGGTTACTGCTACACATAATATTCCTCAAGTAGGTATGCCTACAGCACAAATTTATCCTGCAGGAGCCGTTACATATTGCTTCCCAAATTTACCCAATATGTATTTGCATGCCTTAACCGGTGGAGGGTATACCTATCAATGGTTTAAAAATAATATTGCACAAGGTGGCGTGACTGCCGTTGATTCCTTCTTAGTCAATTCCGGCAATGTTCCCGGCTTAGGCTCTTACGATTTTTATTGCAACGTGATGTTGGGAGGATGTGTGGTTGCATCGAATCATATTATTATCAATGTGATTACTTGTCCTGTTGGCGGTGGTGGCACAAGCGGTTGCGGAGCGGCCATTGCGATTGCAAACATTACAGGTTGTAATCCGTTTGTGGTGACAACTTCTTTAGTTACCGGTACTTATATTATTCCTGGCACTACAACCATTACTCACTTTGAAGATGGACTTGTATTAGGTGGCAATACGACAAGAACATATACCAGTATCGGGCAAAAACTGATTCGAATTTGTGTGAATGTAAAAATGCCTGATAGTAGTACATGCACCGTTTGCAAAGACACCTTTGTATTGGTGAGAGTGGCTGCGAAATTCTTAAAAAATATTAATTGCAGAACAGTGGCATTGACAGATTTATCGACGGTGCTATCACCATATACAATCACCAATTACAACTGGACAGTCAGCCCTTCAGGTTCATTTAATAATAATTCAATTGCAAGTCCAACCTTAACGGTGAGTGCATCGGGTACTTATGTTATTACACAAACCGTTACATCATCTGCTCCAAATCCTTGTACTGTTTCATTTAGTGATACGGTTATTATTACATTACCAAATGCAAATTTTTTGGTGAGCAATTCTTGTGTCGGCACTCCTGTCTATTTAAATAATTTATTTTCTGCGCCTATCAACTCATGGAATTTTGGCGATGCGACTTCGTCTAATACAAGCCCGACCTTTCATGCATATGCAAGTACAGGCTTATTTAATATTATACATATTGTGACCGATGCTTTTGGGTGTAAGGATACAGTTTCAAAACCAATCAATATTTCAGCAGCACCTGTATGTACTATTATTCCGGCAGGTCCAACGACATTTTGTTTCGGCGATTCTTTAAAATTAAAAGGATGTCCCGGGTATACAAATTATCAATGGTTTAATAATGCAGTTGCCATAGGTGGTGCTACATCAGTTAATTACTATGCAACACAAACTGGAAATTATTCGTTCACTGCATTAAATCCTTCAGCATGCAATGTTTTGTCTGATACTGTTGCGGTAACTGTGTTACAATCACCAAGTTCTGCAATGACTTTCTCGGGCAAAAAATGTTTTGGCGAATTATATACCATTACTGTTCCATCATGTAATACTTGTTTTTATCAATGGGAAGTTGATGGAAATGCAGTTCCCGGAGCTACGTCAAATTCATATGCCGAAACAGTTGGCAATCCTCCATATACATTAGGATCTCATTTAATAAAAGTAACCATTACCGGTTCGAATGGTTGTATCAGAAAAGATTCAGTCACAGTTATCTTTAATCCGCAGCCTACGTTGTCTATTGCAGTCGTCGGTAATCCTCCAATGTTATGTTCAAATAATTTCTATACATTCGTTGCTACTACAAATGCAGCAAGTCCGGCATGGGCATGGACCTATGCAAATTTCAATTCGATTCTTTCAACCACTTATTCATTAACAGCCTCTGCTGCCGGAACCTATAATGTGTTGGTGACAGATGGTCTTACTAATTGCACAAATTCTGCTTCACAATTTATAAATGAAAGTCCTGACCTTAGCCTATTCCCAGTAGGTTGTGATACACTATGTCAAAATTCATCTATCTTCTTACCGCTTGCTTCATTCAACGGAAATGTTGCAGGTTACACTATTACATGGTATGATAATGCGCCACCATATATTGGACCGAATATTGTTGGAACCGGTATTTCATTAAATTTAAATTCACTTGCATTAGGTCCTCATATGATTTCAGTGATAGTAGTTGGGCCAAACGGATGTGTAGACACTTCGAATGTGTACAGCATTTATATTGTACCAAGTACATCTTCAAATATAACCGCTACGGCATGTGGTTCATATACATGGACGGTGAATGGAGTTACCTATACCGCAACAGGTACGTATACAAATTCATCAATCAATCCGGCGGGCTGTCCACAATATGACACATTACATTTGACTATCACAAATAGCACCGCCACTAATACGATTGTAACAGCATGTAATTCCTACACATGGGTTATCAATGGTGTGACGTATACGGCATCGGGTACCTATACATTTTCATATACTACAGCGAATGGTTGTGTACATATTGATAAATTAATTTTGACCATTAATCAAAATACACAAACAGTTACGAATGCCACTGCATGCGGTTCGTATACTTGGTCAGCCAATGGTGTTACCTATACGGCATCGGGCACCTATTCATTTACTTCATTAAATGCACAAGGTTGCATAAAGACAACTATTTTAAATTTGACTATTACGACTGGAACGTCCACGACCACAACAGCCTCTTCATGCACTCCTTATACTTGGGTTGTGAATGGTGTGACTTACACTACGTCGGGCACCTATACCTATACTACATTGACAGGGGCTTGTATAAATACGTATACATTAATACTCACGATAGGACAAAGTACCGGAACTTCAACAAGTGTTACGGCTTGCAATACATATACATGGCCTGCAAATGGCGTGACCTATACGCTTTCAGGAACTTATACAACTGTTGTAATTAATCCCGGTGGCTGTAATCATACCGATACATTAATTTTAATCATCAATCATGATATAGACACCATCACAAATGCGACTGCTTGCGGTTCGTATACATGGCCATCAAATGGAGTTACCTACACCGCATCGGGTACCTATACCTTTACAACATCACTTGCAGGTGGTTGTGTAA
>JANNYV010000260.1:0-1936 GCA_031410275.1 Bacteroidota bacterium | reverse complement strand
TCATTTCCTTGCGTGTGATTTCATCATTCTTCTCCTGATTAAAAAGTGTATCCTTTAACGCTATTGCTTTTTTATAGTGCATCATTGAAAGCTTATATTTCTCTGCTGCCATTTGCCACTGCCTATTTCGCATTGCCACCTGGGCTGTGGTGTCGTAAAGTTTGGAGAGTGATTCTTCAAATTGTCTTAATTCATTTATAGCACCAATACTATCGTCAAGTGCAATTGCTTTATTCAGATACGATTCAGCTTCTTTAAACTTTCCGGTTAAAGTATAATTCATACCGATGTTTCCAAGAGTTTCTGCAATTCCATTCTTATCACCCAATTCTTCCCTCATTTTCAATGCCTGTAATTGATAGTCTAACGCTTTAGCATAATCGTCTTGAATGCTATACACAATTCCGATGTTACCAAGAGCCATTGCTTCGCCATCTTTAATCCCAAGTTCTTGCTGTAATTTCAAATCCTTAAAAAAATAGTCCAGAGCTTTAGGATAGTCCTGTTGTTTAAGATATATATTACCAATATTTCCTGTACTATTTGCCTGATATTGCTTATTCCCTTGTTCTTCCGCCATTTTCAATGTTTTGAAATAATAGTCAAGCGCTTTGGGATAATCTTCCTGAACATGATACACAATACCGATGTTACAGAGGTGTCTTGAAATTGCATTTTTATCTCCAAGTTCTTCCGCAATCTTTAAAGCTTTAAAATAATAATCCAGCGCTTTGAGATAATCGCCCTTATGATAATAGACAAGTCCGATATTACCGAGAGCTGATGCAAGATTGTTTTTATCGTTAAGTTCTTCTGCAATTTTTAAAGCATCGAAATTATATTCCAATGCTTTGGAATAATTGCCTAACAGAGAATAAGAATAGCCAATGTTTCCCAGGGAATTGGAGATGCCTCTTTTCCATTCTATTTTTTTTGCAAGAGCGAGTGCTTGATTGCAGAGTATAATGGTAGTATCGGGGTTTGAATACATCAGCTTTCTTCCGAGACCGTTGAGGTGATTTACTTTGCTTGTGTCTTCCTTATCATTTTTTATCAACGTTTGCAAAGAGTCAATTATATTTTGCTGCGCAAGAGCAGAATTAAATAAAACTCCGCACAGGAATAAAACGCAAAGAAGATGGAGGAAACTTTTCATATTTGATACTTCAATTAATTGAGAGCTTTAAAAATTTCAATAAAGACACTGCAAATATAACCCTTTCGTATTTCCTACGAAACCCCTTGAACATGGTGTTTTATTCAACTTCCATCAGCAAAACACCTAGTTTATGGTATTGTTCTGCTTTATTGTCCGCTCTACCTTTGTCCCCGTACTAACAACAATATTTTATATTAATAATTTTAAAAACAAATTGAAATGAAAAAAACAACTACTAAAAAAACTTTATGCTTTCATCTTTACGGCAATGCTGTTTTCTGTAAGTGCAAATGCACAGATTGTTTATACAAATGTAAATCCTGATTCATCAACACATGTCATTGCCGGCCCTGGCCAAACAATTACTGAATATTATGATCTCGATTTAAATAATGACGCTACTATTGATTTCCGAATAAAAGCCTTTGCCTTTAGACAACCACCTCTTGCACTAGCATGCAATGTAACGGCCACTCCATTAAATGGCAATGCTATAAAAGATACTTTGTCTAATTCCGAAACTGTTACAATTCCTTTAGAGGTGAATGTCGTAATTGACAGTAACCTTTTAGTAGATCAATCTTGGAAAACATCGGCATCGCAAAAATTGCGAGCATACAGTGCCGGTTCGATTTATCCCGGACTATGGGGAGTTGGCGCAGATTATTATTTAGGATTAAGATTATTACAAGCAGGTCAAACTTACTATGGATGGGTAAGATTACGTGTTAATGTACCATCAGCTGGCCCGAGTAGTTTTGCTTCATTTATTGTAAG
>JANNYV010000259.1:0-3818 GCA_031410275.1 Bacteroidota bacterium | reverse complement strand
AGAAGGAATGGTGCGGATAGAGAAAAGCAAATTCATTTTAAGAGATGTTATTGTGAATATTGAAAATAGTTTTAAACCCAAGGCAGAAGAAAAAAATATTGGGTTTGAAATTGTGCAATCATTTTCTACACCATCTGTTTTTTTTGGCGATGAATACCGATTGACCCAGATATTAAATAATTTGATTAGTAATGCATTGAAATTTACTTCGAAAGGAAAAATTTTATTGCAGATATATATAAAGCATCTTACCCATACTGCCTGCACCCTCGAATTTAGGTTGTCTGACACAGGTATTGGCATTGCAGAAGAAAAAATAAATACAGTCTTTGAGCGGTTCGAACAAGCGGACACAGACACCACAAGACGATATGGCGGAACGGGTCTTGGGCTTTCAATAGTGAAACAATTAGTAGAATTGCAACATGGTACAATTTCTGTTCAAAGCAAATTGTATGAGGGAAGTATATTTACAGTGCAACTTCCATTTGATATTATGGAGGATATTATTCGTCATAATGAAATTGCTGCGGAGAATAAAATTGAGAAGGAGAAAAGAATGCATGTTTTGATTGTGGAAGATAATAGAATAAACCAGCAATTACTCGAACATTGGTTTGCAAACAGAGGCATACATTATTCTATTGCGCAAAATGGAAAGGATGCATTGCGTCTTGTTCGCGATACAGTATTTGATATTATTTTAATGGATATTCAAATGCCGGAAATGGATGGCTACGATACGACCATAAGTATTCGAACTGAACTCAACGTAAGCGTGCCAATTATTGCAATGACAGCGCATGCATTGCCGTTTGAAAAAGAAAAATGTATGGCCTGCGGAATGAATGACTATTTATCAAAGCCATTGTCTGAAAAAGAATTGTTTTTATTAATCGATACATATACAAACCCACTAAACCCGGGGGCTCTTATAGATCGTGCCTATTTAAATGAGTTAAGTAATAGAAATTCTTCCTTTATTTCAGAACTGTTGCAACAATTTTTAATTCAGGCGCCACAAGAATTAAATGATTTGAAAAGAGCGTTGGCAATGCAAGACAATACGCTTTTAAAAGCAACTGCACATTCAATGAAAACAACATTTGGCTATTTAGGCATTGACAAGAATCATTTAACAGCGCTTGAAAATATTGAACATGCCGGTTCACTACAACCTTTCGAAAAGGAAGTAGAATTGCTTGAAGAATTGCTAGAAAAGGTGATGGAAGAAGCCACAGAAATTCTTAATGGTTTAATGCCCCTGCCGAATATTTAAGGCTTTTCACCGAGAAATAATAGGCAGATAGCGAATTACACTATTAAAAACAACTTGGCCGTATTACATTTGCTCATTCTTAAACAATTAAAATTTAAAAACATGAAAAAACTAATTTTAGCAATGGCTATCCTAATCGGATTACAAACAGCTTCATTTGCTCAAGCAGGCAAACCAGCCAAGCAATCTACAGGTACTGTAAAACAAATGCCTAAGCATCCAACGACTCAACCTGCAACACTTCCTTCAAAACCAGCACCAACATCAGGTACAACGCCTGTAAAAGATGGCACTAAACCGGTTAAGCAAACAAAGGCCGAATTGAAGCCAATGCATGCAACACCATCACCAATCAAAGACCCTAAAACAAATCCGGCACCTTCTGCTAGCAAGGGTATCCCTAATAATACAAAAGCAACCACTAAAGTTGGTGTGGTAACAAAAGCAGATGGCACTCCTGATAAACGTTTCAAACAACCTGAGCATCTTAAAAAAGATGGTACTCGTGATATGAGATACAAGAAAAATAAATAATCGCTTGTTTCGACAAACTTTAATAAAAAACGTGATAGCAATATCACGTTTTTTTTGTGTCCGGTTTTTTTGTATAGGGCTACTTTCGACACAATGTTTGCAAAATATATTTCTTCGCCTACTCATTTTTAATAAATTGCTTGTGCATTAGAATAGGAAATCCATAAAGAACATATTGCTTACAAAGCCATGGCTTCAAAGAATGATTATTCAACGCCATAAAGAACTTTAAAAAGATCTTACCGCCCTGACATTAACACCGCTTGATTTAGGATCAAATATCTGTGGTCCATTTACACTGCAATACTGCTTCCATGCATAGATAGAGCTAAATCCGGCATACTCAGTTGAGCTCCAATAATAAGCAGATGTAAAACCACCAATTGCATCCTTATTTAAAATTAATTTACCTAGTTCATCTTTACTTGGTAAATACCAATCAGCGTAACCATTTAAAATTAAATCGAAGCAAAGTTTTGCTGCTATACCTGGTTGACTACACCCATTTAGAATCACTGTTGTATTCGCTTGCCCTGCACCCATAGAAGTCGAAGTACTTCCGATACTTGTGCCTTCGCATCCCCACTGCGAAGCAGAACTTTGATCATTCGCCGCCGCTATCAACCCATGCTCCTCTCCCACTATATATCCACTATCTCCGGGCTGAAGTAGGTAAGCAATTTTTCCACCCCGATAATTTTGCCCGATTGTAAGAGGTAAAGATGTAGTTGTAAAACTAATTTCATTCCCATAAACAGTTCCAACACTATTCGTTGCGTATGCTTTTACATAATAAGTTGTTGACGGATTGAGTCCAGTGATATTACTTGTAAAATTTCCAACACCGCTTGCATTATTTGTAAAATAATTTGCAATAGTAGGATGCGGATTTATACTCCAGCAAACTCCTTTCGATATAATAGATTCACCTCCATCAGAAATAATAGTTCCGCCACTGACTGCTGTTGCATTTAATATAGAAGTAACAGTTGTTGTTGAAACTGCCGGCAAAGTGCCTGACCATAAAGGTTGTGAAGAATAGATGAAGGCATAAATATTTAATTCAAGCACAGGTACATCCAGCAAATCAACGTTACCATCACCGTTTATATCTGTCGTATAATACCCGAATTGATATGCGCTAATATCATCTTCTAAAATCGGATTGTCTAATAAATCAACGTTCTCATCATAGTTTAAATCACCGGTATAAAATGCCCAGACGTTCGGTTCCATTTCTGCCATATTATCACCGTATGCTTTATTGGATGATGAAGAAAAATCATGGTTAACATTCGTAGACGAAAATGTAATTGGATTCGCACTCCATGTGGTTAATCCGTTTCGATGTTTCACAGCAACATAATATGAATCGGCGAGATAATAATTTCCGTTGAAATAATCGAAAGTGCAATTAGCATTTCCATCTGTATGAAGAATTGCTTTTTTCGTTGTCGCGATTCCGTAAGGTGGCAATGCACTATGCAATTCTACAAGTACAGTATCAGTCACACTATTATCATTTGATATGCCCTGATTTAAAAGCACAGGAGCCATCGTAGATGAGCCCGTATAATATCCCTGATAAAAAAGTCTGAGATGCAAATCAACATTGCATGATGTGACTATAACATTTTGCGAAGCAGAAACTGCCGTGCAATTATTTACATTCGCTTCCTGCAACGAATAATTTCCGGATTGCGAAGCGATGTATGAACTTGATGTTGCACCCATTATTTCAATGCCATTTTTATACCATTTATAAATTAATCCTGTTCCAGTATTTGCATTTAACACAACAGAATTTCCTTCACAAAATGTAAGTGAGCCTGAATAATTAATTGTTGGAGTAATGGAATTATAAATACGCAATCATTTATTCCAACATCGACACAAACCTATACCGTTACTGGAACTAATAGTTTAGGATGTACTGCAACATCGCAAGTAATGATAACTGTCAATCCTAAACCAATACCAACAATTAATTATTCAGGCTCACTTA
>JANNYV010000258.1:0-4042 GCA_031410275.1 Bacteroidota bacterium | reverse complement strand
GGATACGGGAAACGGGATAATATGATAACAATTTTTTTTCTCTCAGACATATTAAAGCATCAATTTAATATGTTCAACCAAGCCGGCATAAATTTTTTGTTTCTGATAGTTTGAAATCACAAACTCTTTTGCATTGTTGCCGATGGTAATGGCTTTTTCTTTTTCATCGAAACAAAAATGCAAGGCCGCAATAAATTCTTCTACAGAATTAGCTAGAATAATATGTTGGTTATGAGTAGCACCAATGCCTTCTTCACCAACGTTTGTTGAAATAATAGTTTTACCCAACGCCATGGCCTGCATAATTTTGATACGAATACCGGCCCCGGATAATAATGGGACGATCATGATATTTTTTTCGAGACTAAATTTAGTCACATCTTCTACTTCACCAACTATATGCAAATTTGCACTTTCCTTTGATAGTAATGAAGGTGGCATATTTTTTCCGGCTAAATAAAGGGAAACATTCTTCAATTGAGGCTGTACTTCATTCCATACATTCTGTAAAAACCATTGCACGCCTTCCACATTCGGTGCCCAATCCATACTACCAATATGAAAAATACTATTTTGCTCCAGCTCTACATGAGGAAGTTCCTTTGATGCATCAACTCCGAATGGAACATAATAACAACTATTCAATTTATTTTCCATAAAATAATGTTCCTCCATTTTTGAAATGGGTAATAGCAAATCAAATTTTTGCAACATATCCAATTCATAATTCTTCAGACGACCTGTTAATAATTCAAGATACTTTCTTTTTAAAAAAGATGTTTCATTTTCAGACAATCGCTGCCAAATTAAATATTCAATATTATGCACGCGGCAAAAACATTTCGCATCACTATACTTCCTTACAGTTTTTAAATAAGGTGATGTATAAATGTTTTCAAACTGAATGATATCAAATGTTTCAGCCTGAAGCAATGCAATCAACTCAATATCATAATCCTTGTTGATAAAGCGAGCAACATTATATGATTTGTCTGTAAATAAATTAAAAAAAGCTGCCAGCGGATTCACATTTGTTTTGACATAAACAGTTTTAAAATGAACCAACTTCTGATACATCGCAGGCAAACTCCCCTCTTCTACCCAATGCCTCGATGTATTCATGCTTAATAAACTCACTTCGCAACCTTGCTCAATATAGCCTTCAATAGATTGATTCATAGCTATAGAACCGCCATCTCTCAAAGGGTAAGGAATACGGGGAGTTAGAATAAGTATTTTTAAAGCCATGTATGAAAGCCGAAAATAGATAAAATACTTGACTTATTTTTACCGCATGGAAAAACAATCCCTGCTATTTTTAGGGTCTAAGCCAATCGGGTATCATTGCCTCTATTATTTAATACAACAAAAAGAAAATTTGAATCTTGATATTATTGGTGTGTTGACCAATGATAACCCTACATTTTCTGCTGAATTGAGTTTGAAAAAATTAGCTGCCGAACATAAAATCACGGTATTCAACTCACTGAATGAATTACCCAAAACCGATATTCTATACAGTGTTCAATATCATGAAATTTTAAAACAACACCATATTCAGCAAGCAAGGAAAATTGCGCTGAATTTACACATGGCTCCATTACCTGAATATAGAGGGTGTAATCAATTTTCATTCGCCATTATTGATGGTAAAAAAGAATTCGGAACGACAATACATAAAATGGATAAAGGAATTGACCATGGTGATATTTTATTTGAACGACGATTTTCTATTCCTGAAAATTGTTGGGTACATGAGTTATACGAAATGACATTCAACGCATCACTTGATTTATTTATTGAAACGATACAAGATATTTTAAATGAAAATTATTCCTTACAACCTCAGGAAAAATTTATTCATGAACGAGGCACATCGATCCATTACAGAAATGAAATTGATGCATTGAAACAAATTGATTTAGCATGGGATGACGAGAAAATAAAACGCCACATCAGAGCCACCTATATGCCCGGTTTTGAACCTCCTTATTGTATCATTGGAAATCAAAAAATATATTTTAAAAAAGAATGGAAGTAAAGCGAATTGTTTGTACCGTTACCAATGATTTGAATTATGACCAACGTATGATTCGAATTTGCACTTCATTGTTCAATGCAGGTTATGAGGTTTTATTGATTGGACGCAAAAAAAGAAGTTCACTTCCTTTGCAACGACAAGCATTTAAACAAAAAAGGTTGTTTTGTTTTTTTGAAAAAGGTAAACTCTTTTATGCCGAATATAATCTTCGTTTATTTTTATATTTATTAATTATAAAAATGAATGTCATATGTACCATCGATTTAGATACTATTTTACCTTGCCTTTTTATATCAAAAATAAGGCGAAAGAAACGTGTGTATGATGCCCATGAATTGTTCTGTGAAATGGAAGAAATTGTTAGCCGACCTGCTATTTATAGAATGTGGAAACGTATTGAACAATATGCTGTACCTCAGTTTCCGCATGGCTATACTATAGGTGAATGTTATGCAGATGAATTTAAAAAGATGTACGGAGTGAATTATAAAATTGTCCGGAATGCGACTATTTTACAACCTTATAAACCCACACGTCCGGCTATAAAATTTATTTTGTATCAAGGGGCGGTGAATGAAGGGCGAAGTTTTGAAACATTAATTCCTGCTATGAAATATGTTGAAGGAATTCTTATTATTTGTGGTGAAGGGAATTTT
Organism: Bacteroidota bacterium; assembly: GCA_031410275.1. GTDB lineage: Bacteria > Bacteroidota > Bacteroidia > Chitinophagales > Chitinophagaceae > OLB11. The sequence continues at coordinate 1,345 of JANNYV010000258.1, read as the reverse complement.
TATGAACAAGCAAAATTATTGGCGAAAGAGCATGCACCCGAAGGCGCAGTTGTCTTTAAAGGTTATATTGAACCTGCCCAATTAAAAGAATATACTCAATACGCTCATATCGGAATTACTTTGTTTACGAATCAAGGAAAAAGCAATTATTTGTCCATGGCAAACAGATTTTTCGACTATATGCATAGCTGTGTTCCACAACTTTGTGTGGCTTTTCCTGAATATAAAAAGGTGAATGAAAAATATGAAATTGCGTATTTAATTGATGATGTAAAGGTCGAGACTATAGCAAAGGCATTGAATGCTTTATTAAATGATGATGAACTTCATACTCGCTTAAAAACAAATTGCATGAAAGCAAGAGAAGAATATTGCTGGCAAACACAAGAGAACACATTAATTCAATTTTATACAGAATTACTTGGATAAAAAACTACATATCATCAGTTTCGATATACCCTACCCTGCTGACTATGGTGGTGTAATTGATGTATTTTATGCAATAAAAAATTTACATGCGATTGGTGTTGAAATAACATTGCATTGTTTTCAGTATGGAGATAGAAAACCCAATGAAGAATTAAATAAGTATTGTAAAAATGTGTTTAATTATCAACGTCTGACAGGCATTTCAGGTATGCATGCAACGCTTCCATATATTGTTTCATCACGCCGGAACGAATTGTTATTAAGGAATTTATTGCAAGATGATGCCCCAATTTTATTTGAAGGAATTCATACCACTTATTATGCCGGAGATACCGCTTTGGCAAACAGAAAAAAAATTCTGAGAGCCCATAATATTGAATCTGACTACTATTTATCATTGGCAAAAAATACCCCCTTTAGTTGGAAGAAATTATATTATTTTATTGAAGCAGGCAGATTAAAAAAGTACGAAACTACATTGAATGTGTTCGATACCATTTTAAGTATTGCTGAAAAAGATTTTTCATTTTTTAAAAAAAATTACCCCTCAGTAAAGCAAATATTCATTCCGGCATTTCATCCGAATAATCAGGTAAATATAAAAACCGGCTTAGGAATTTATTGTTTGTATCATGGAAATTTAAGTGTGGAAGAAAATATAAAATCAGTTGAATATTTAGTCCATAAAATATTTAATCAATTAGATATTCCACTCATTATAGCAGGCAAAAATCCCCCGGCATCTATTTTGTCATTGCAAAATGAACAGATTAAATTCATTGAAAACCCAAATGATGCTGCATTACAGGAGCTCATACAAGATGCACAAATAAATGTATTACCAGCATTTCAACAAACAGGATTAAAATTAAAATTGCTGCATGCACTATTTCTTGGGCGGCATTGCTTGGTCAAT
>JANNYV010000257.1:0-2490 GCA_031410275.1 Bacteroidota bacterium | reverse complement strand
AATAGACAAACTTAAATCTTAGTATTGGTCTTTATTGCTATAACCCAAAAACAACTGAAGTTAAGAGTTGGGACGAATCGGATGGCTTAGTCAGTAATAGAACCAGAAAAATAGAAATAGACGATGAAGGAAGAATTTGGTGTATATTCTATAACAAAATATCTGTGTTTATTCCGGGCTTGGAAAAGTTTTATAATTTAATTATTCCGTATAGCGAAAACGACCTTAATTATAGTAATTGGATTTCGAGAAGAGCGAATGGCAATATTTTATGTTCAATAAATAATGAATTATTCGAGTGCTTCCCCGAGCGTTTAGGTGCAAAGCCCAATAATGAGAAACCACATATTAGTCAGATTATAGTGAACAAAAAGGAATACGCGGTATTTAATATTCATAGCCTCACATTACTTCCCGATGAAAATACAGTTCGGTTTTTATTTGGCTCCTATACCGATAAAGCAATATTCCCTTATCAACTTCAATATAAATTAGAAGGGGCCGAATTGAATTGGACAAATGCAACAGGTAATAGCGAGGCAGTATACAATAATCTTGTGCCGGGTGAGTATACCTTTAGAGTAAAAGCCAAAGGAATCAATGATGCTTGGGAGACAGACGAATCTACTTTTAAGATTACCATTAAAGCACCTTATTACAAAACAATATGGTTCCGTTCGTTACTCATATTGTTGGTTGGTACATTTTTGTTTGTATTTTACCGTTACCGATTATTGCAAAAAGAAAAACTAATGATGCTTGAAAGTAAGGCGCAATTATTGGAGAAAGAAAAAGTGATGGTGATGTATGAAAGTTTGAAACAACAATTGAACCCACATTTTTTGTTTAATTCGCTTACATCTCTTTCCGGATTAATAGAAACAGACCAGGAAATGGCCGGAGAGTTTTTGGAACAGATGTCGGGCATTTACAGATATATATTGAAACATGGCGATAGTGAAACTGTTACCATAAAAGATGAAATTGAATTTGCACAATTATATATTCGTTTACAACAAACCCGTTTTAGCAAGGGTTTGCAAGTGAATATTAAAATACCTCCCGAATACTATTATTGTAAGATTGCACCGGTGACTATTCAAAATTTGATTGAGAATGCCATCAAACATAATATCATTGATGAAGAGTCTCCATTGTTGATTGAAATTTTTGTACAAGATGATTATATTATTGTCAGAAATAATTTACAAAAAAAGAACAAGGTAGAAACTTCAAATAAAAAAGGCTTGGAACAGTTTATAAATTTATATGCTTACCTGAGTGATAAGCCGGTTGTTATTGAAGAGAGCAACGAACAATTTATCATCAAAATTCCTGTCATTTAAAACAAAATGTATGAAAGCAGTCATTATAGAAGATGAAGAAATAATAGCGAAAGTGCTATTAAATAAAATTCAAAAAGTTGCACCTGACGTCGAGGTCATTGCTACTTTGCCAAGCTTAAAAACGTCTAGGCGTTGGTTTGCTGAAAATGCTGAACCTGATTTACTTTTTATGGATATTCAACTTAGTGATGGCGTTAGTTTTGACATCTTCAACGATTTTAGTTTGAAATGTCCGGTCATTTTCACAACAGCTTATGATGAATATGCTATCCAGGCTTTTCGTGTGAATGGGGTTGATTATTTATTGAAACCCGTGAAAGAATCTGAGTTGGCAGCAGCGATAGATAAATGTCGAAAGTTGGTCGAAAAGAATGGTTTGCCGCCGACCGATTTCGCCGAGTTATTGAAATCGTTTACTAGTGGTGAGACGATGTCGAAGTATAAAGAGAAATTTATTGTGCATGTTCGCAATCAATGGATGCCGATTAATACAAAGGAGATTGCCTGCTTTTGTAAAGAGGTACTCAATTATATTTATTTGTTGAACGGAGAAAAATATATGATTGATTATGCAACGTTAGATGAAGTAGAGGAGCTATTAAATCCCAAGCACTTTTATCGCGCCAACCGGCAGTTTATTATTAATATTGATGCCATTAAAACGGTGAAGCCCATTGAAAATTCGAAACTCATTGTGCGTTTAAAAGAACCGAATCACACATTAGAAATAGATATGAGCCGTCTTCGAAGTCCGGAATTTAAGAAGTGGCTAGAACGATAGAGACAACGCTGAAACGCTGGCAGGGCAAATCAGTATGGTGCTTATAACCCTGCCAGTGTTTGCCGACGAACATACACAGGGTTCCCATGGAGAAACCTGCGGTAGGGAAATCCGTTATTGGGAGCAAAAAAAATAGGTTCGAGTGAAGGTATATTATTGCTTAACAATTTTAAATATACTCGATGTTTTTGTCACTTGAAGATAATAAAGCCCTTTAGACAGGTGGCTCATATCAATATCTTTATTGTTGATAACCGTAAATAAATCGAGTACTTGACCTACACTATTCAAAAGTTTAAATTCATTCGGTTTGCTGCAAGAGATATGAAAATAATCGTTTACTGGGTTGGGATAAATTGAAAT
>JANNYV010000256.1:0-2727 GCA_031410275.1 Bacteroidota bacterium | reverse complement strand
CGGCAATTGATTTAGCCATTATATGTGCACTCCTTTCATCTTATGAAGACAAAGCAATTCCTTCTTCAATTTGCTTTGTTGGTGAAGTGGGACTCAGTGGTGAAGTAAGGGCTGTCAGCAGAATTGAACAACGAATTGCAGAAGCTGAGAAACTTGGCTTTGAAAAAATTATTGTTTCAAAATTTAATAAAAAAAGTATTGCAGCTAAATTCAATATTGAAATTAAATTTGTGAGTACCATTGAAGAGATTTATAAAATGCTGTTTTGAGTTTAGTGAAAGTTGACAATTGATAATTGAGAGTAAAATGCAAATTATTTCAATAACTCATTAACCAAATAACGCATTAACTCCTTAACCAAATAACGCATTAACTCCCTAACCAAATAACTCCTTAACACCTTAACCAAACAACCAATAACCAACTACCAAATGAAATTTTTATCGATACTGACAAGAGATGTTTTAAATTTAGTTTATCCAAGTATATGTGAAGGATGTGGTGCAGAATTAGTAGGAAATGAACATAACATTTGTGTAGCATGTTGGAGGGGGATACCTAAAACAAAATTTCATTTGCAACAGAATAATCCTATTGAACAACGTTTCTTTGGGCGAATACCTGTTGAACATGCAAGTTCATTTTATTATTTCAATAAAGACACTCATATTCAAGAGGTCTTACACGCATTAAAATACAAAAGCAAAACAAAAATTGGTATTGAACTTGGACAACGATTTGGGAATGAGCTCAAAGATTGTGATTGGATAAAAGATATCGATATGTTGATACCAATTCCTTTATCGAAACAAAAATTAAAAATTCGTGGATATAATCAAAGTGAATGTATTGCAATTGGATTGAGTGAGAGCTTACACATTCCTGTCGATACGCAATCTGTCATACGAACGAAGAATACAAAAAGTCAAACAACTATGACAATTGCCGAACGCATTGAAAATGTGAAAGATGCATTTGAAGTTCAACAGCCTGTTTCATTCGAAAACAAACATGTGCTTTTGGTAGATGATGTGATGACAACAGGAGCCACATTAGAATCATGTGCAAGAGAAATATTAAAAACCCCAAACACGAAAATCAGTATTCTTACCTTGGCCTATGCAATAGAATAATCATTTTTACGTTACTTTTGTTGAGATTAATAAACAAATCAATTCTATATCTGCATGCCGACTATCAAAGTAAAATCGATCTTTCTATTCAGTGTTTTAATTTTATCTATTCATTTATTTCCTTCTTGTACAAAGGAAAAATTTTTGACAGAAGGTGGTAAGATTTCATTTTCAACAGATACATTGAAATTTGATACAGTCTTTACTGCTGTTGGAAGTGTTACTCGTTCATTTAAAATTTATAACAATAATAAAAAACGAATTAAGCTTGATCAAATTAAATTGGCGGGCGGTGCAAATTCTTTTTTTAGAATGAATATTGACGGGGAGGCTACTAAAAATATCATGAATGTTGAGATCGCACCTGATGATAGTATTTATGTCTTTGTAGCCTTGACGATAAATCCAACTTCCGGTCTAATTCCTTTTATAATTAATGATGCTGTGCAAGTTACACTCAACGGACAGCAAAGTGAAGTTGCTCTTGAAGCCTATGGACAAGATGCACATTATATTTCGGATTCGGTATTAACTTCCAATACATGGATTAATGATAAGCCTTATGTAATTGTTCATTCAGCATTGATTGATTCCTTACAAACCTTGGTGATACAAGCGGGCTGCAGAATATATATGCATCAGGATTCAAAGCTGTATGTAAAAGGAACTTTGAATGTATATGGAACAAAGGCGGACAGTGTCATTTTTCAGGGAGACCGTTTAGACAGAGATTATTTTGGATATAAAGATTATCCGGGCGAATGGAGAGGAATCCATTTTCTTGGTGCCAGTGAAAAATCGCATATCAATTATGCGGTGATAAAAAATGCAGGGTTTTCAGATGCTGCGATTTATGTACAACCACCTAACTTTTTTGATGCGAATAATCCAACAGTATCATTGAAAAATACCATTATCGAAAATTCTCTTGGTTATGGTATACTTGCTTTCAATGCTTATGTTACAGCTGATAATTGCCTGATACATTCATGTGGTTCGCAAAATTTGGCTATAATAGCAGGAGGTACATATTCATTTAATTATTGCACGTTCGCAACCTACGGCAGTCTCGGTATTAATCATGCACAAGAACCAACTGCTGCAATTCTTAATTATAGAGATTCAACTCTTACAATTTATGTCGGAAATAATTTGAATGCTTCTTTTACGAACTGTATTATTTATGGCCCATTAGATGATGAAGTCATTTTTGGAAAAAAGAATGATTGGGATTATAATGTAACCTTGACGAACTGTTTAATTAAGCGGACTACCGGATTGAGTAATGTTGTAACTACAAATATGATAAAGAACAGCGACCCGCAATTTACCGATTATGCAAAATGGAATTATCATCCAAAGACAACTTCGCCTGTGAAGCTTGCAGGCATGAGTCTTCCTCTTGTCATCGATGATTTAGATGGGCAACCTAGAGGCGCACAACCGAGTATAGGATGTTATGAAGTACAATAAAGTTTGATATAAAATTTTATTTGTAAACTATAGGGCAGTTTTAGAAATTTCATATACAATGCTTTCGTTTCTTTTTAAACCCGCAGTTTACTATTGTAAATGAGGAGTTTAAAAAATCCGA
>JANNYV010000255.1:0-8162 GCA_031410275.1 Bacteroidota bacterium | reverse complement strand
CTATCATCTAGTAGGATGTCTCCGTTCACATGTAATTTAGATTGAGGGTTTGGCTTATTGATCCCAACATTAGTTCCATCATCAATGATTTGGCTGCATGTAAGATTACCATTGGTACTGCTAATTTTCGGAAGATAATTTTGGGTAGTACAAGTACTCGTGATATATGATAAAGAGTTGAGTGAGCGCTTATGGAAGACGCCATTGATATCTGTCGTAACGATTGCAGTATCGCCTTGTGTAATTAATCTTTCTGCACGAATTGGATCAGTTCCAAGAGGAGGCAAAATATGTAGTTGAGTAGTAGGTGCATTAGTGCCGACCCCAACATTGCCTCCCGGCAATATCGTTAACCTGTCGGCCCCGGCGTTCATATTTGTAATCACAAAATTACCAGGTGCACTATTTGCCGTTCCGGCACTTGATATTGCCCATTTTTTTCCAGTGGTGCTTGTAGGTGAATTACTTTCGAGAAATATAGAAGCTGCGGTTGAACCGGTGATGTTGGTTATTTGAAGACCATTATTTTGATAATAAAGTCCACCAGGTCCGTTTCCGCATTTAATGTCTAATTTAACTTCGGGTGTAGTTGTTCCAACCCCAATCTCGCCAGTGCTTAATATCCTCATTTTTTCTGAAGCATTTGTAAAAAAACGCAAAGGATTTACATTTACTTGATTAATTCCTATAACATTATTTGCCGATGTAATTCCAGTATTTCCATTAAGTATCCAAGCTGTTGAATTTAAAAGGGGATTGATAGATTGTTTATGAAATACACCAATGTTGTCAGTTGTAACTAGAGTTGAATCATTAGCTGTTGCTAATGATTCAACTCTTATTGGATCAACACCATTTGTAGCAGTTATATGCAATTTGGTCGTTGGGTTTGTTGTGCCTATCCCAACGTTGCCTCCTGTTGTTTGAAAAAGTAATTTCAGTGGTGTCACTCCGTCAGTTGCAATTGATTCAATGTAACTTGCAGAAAGGGTTGGATATATCCGGACAACTCCATTTGTGGCGTTGGGAATTGCTATACTATCTGCATCAGCAACCCATAATTGTTTATTGCCTGGTCTGTTCACACCATTTATTAAAGCTACCCCACTACTTTGAATCTGATTTGTGAGATAATACTCATGCCCACTTAAAATTAAATTGGCCAAGTGCTGCTGTGAGATTGTTTTTTTAATTTCCAATAAACCTATCGGGGCGGTTGTTCCAATACCAACATTAGTATTGGTGGGTGGAATATTTGCTCCAATAGTAGTTCCCGAAGAGCAGAAAATTACGCTTGCACTTTGCCCTTCTGCAAGAGAGGTTGCGAAAATCATGAATGAAATAAGAGTTAATTTTTTCATACGAATTATTTTATTTTTCGCCTACTCTCTTTAAGGTTTTCGGCTTCCCCTGCGTTGGTTTGAATTCCATTGCAAAGGTTGCGAACATAGGCTTACGCAAAATCCCTAATACTAATGATTTTGAAAAGCAATAAAATTGAAGGATGTGAATACCCTATTTGATATTCTTGTAGTAATACGCAATTGCCTCACCTAACGAAGCCACATGCAACTTCTCATAAATATGTTTGGTATGTGTATTGATGGTTGTATAACTCACACATAATTTATCGGCGACCATTTTATAACTCATACCTTCGGCTAATAAAGCAATCACTTCATTTTCGCGTGCGCTTAGTGGCGATTTTTTTTCTGCCGGTTTAAAATAATCCAACACCTTTTGTGCAATCGCAGGGTTCATTACCGCACCGCCTTCATACACTTCATGAATGGCTTGCAGCAAGCGTTGTGGGCTATCGCGTTTAAGTATATAGCCACTCGCACCATGACGTATACTGGTAAATATTTTTTCACTGTCATCAAATGCGGTTTGCATTAAAACCTTTACTTCAGAATATGTCTTTTTTATTTTCTGTAAACCTTCGAGTCCATCTACACCGGGCATATTGATATCCATTAATACCACATCCGGATCATACTTTTCTATTTCATTCAATACATCGCTACAGTCGGCTGCATCGCCAACATGTTTCATTCCTTCACTCATCGAGATGAGTGCTTTCAAACTATCACGGCGTTCTGCGCTATCATCGTAAATAAAAATTCGTATTGTCATACCGGCAAATTTACAACTTGAGAATTTGTTCCTTATCCCTAATTTTAATGATGCGCCTAATTCGATGTTCGAGGTTCGATGTCAGGAGATTTGTCGTTAATGTAAAATTCTCTTCCAATTTAGAATTTAGTAAATATCAATTATTTTAAATTTCACGAGAATTTTTGTTCCTTGGTTTGGGGAAGAAATAATTTTAAATTCTCCGTTTAATTCTTCTGCACGCTTTTGCATATTGTTTAATCCATTGCCGGTAAAATTATTTTCATTTGCATTCATTCCAATTCCATCATCGGCAACAGATAAAATAATATCTTCTTTCTCATGTACTATTTCAATGATGATGTTCAATGCCTTACTGTATTTCGCAGCATTATTGATGGCTTCTTTGGTGATGAGCACAATATTTTTTCTCATTGAAATGTCAATATTCAACGAGTCAATTTCTTTATCAATATTAATTATATAATGAATGTCGGTACTGCCTAATATATCACTGGCGAATGTTTTGATCCGATTACTCAAACTCATAAATTCATCTTTGCCTGGTTTCATACTCCAAATAAAATCACCAATTTTATCAGACAAGTTTTGTGATTGTTCCTCTATTTTTTTTAGCACCAGTTTTGCCTGCTCTTTATTTTTTTCGAGCAGTTGATTGGCTATATTGCTGTTTACTTGCAAGCTGCTCAGGGTGGCACCGATATCATCATGCAAGTCCGCGGTAATTTTATTTCGTTGTGCTTCTAAGGCTAATTGTTGTTCAAAAACTCGTTTATGTTTAAGTAGTTTTCGACGGTTGTATTGCCATAAAAAAATAGCAGTAAATAAAATAGTCATTATAACAATAAACCATATTCGTTTATAAAATGGTGTAGAGATATATATGGCAATTGTTTTTTGACAATGCATGACAGAATTAAATTTATCATATACACCCATCTCAAGTGTATACGAACCTGGGGCCAGATTATTAAAAAGGATCGGGCTTTTATCCGGCAGAAATTTCCATGTTGTATCAACAGATTCTAATCTATAAATCAATTGCCTGAGGGTTCCATTTGCTAAATCCTTTACCATTGCTTTGACAGAAATATTATTCTGCGTATAATTCAAATTCAGCAATTGAATCAGGTTTGCATTTGTATCCGGCAAGTATAATTTATGATTCACTAAAATTTCATCGATGTATACTTCCGGTTTGGTGTAGGTGGAAAGTTTTAATGGAGGCTTGAAATAATTGAATCCGGAAACACCACCGAAATATAAAGTTCCGTCTTTCGCTTTATAGAACGATCTATTATTAAAATCCCAATCTTGTATTCCATCTTCTTTGTCATAATTTATGATATGATATGATTCTGCATCAATGCTACTCAATCCATGCTGATGACTGCACCAAACATTGCCGCTGTCATCTAATAGAAGTCCATAAATATTGGTGCCTGCCATGCCGTTATTCGCATCAAATTTTTTGATTGGGTTCAATGATTTATCTAATACATAAATTCCCTGATTGGTACCGACCCAATATTGATTTCGTTTCAAATCTTCCTGTATATAATATGATTGAATGCCCGGAAGTATTGTCTTTATTATCTTAATATCATCACCGGGCAAAATTTGAATAAGCCGCATGTCATTTCCAATATAGCTAACAGCCACCCTCTTATTGCTGAGCAAATTTATTTTAAATGGCTCTTCTAATTTTAAGGAATTGATTTGATGAAATGATTTTTTTTCGGGTATCAACCATGATAAACCTTTAGATAAGGAGCAAAGAATTCTGCCGTCCGGTAGCACAACAAGATCAGCTAAATGTTTGATATCTTCATTCGTACGATCGATTACCAATGAGATCTTATTTTTTTTGTCGCTGAAAAAAATCAGATTCTCTATATCCTTATATTTATATTCCCAATAGTACCAAAGTCCATTTCGAAAGCTGTCTATACTTTTACGGTAAGAAATAAGTTCTTTAAATTTAGAGGGTAAAGTATCTACGATCTTTTCATTATGTAATAAAATAACCGGATGAATTAAAATATCGCCATTGGGCAATTCCCCGAACGATTGAACCCCATACTTCATTCTGTATCTGTCACCTAATGAGTTGTCAGGTTTTGTATGCATGAGTGAGGGGTGAAAATTAAGTATCAGTAGCCCTTGCCCGTTTACATTAATCCATAAATTTCCACTCTTATCAAACATTTGACTGACAAAAAAGCGATTGATCTTATCTCTAAATTCGTTTTCCGTAAATTCCTTGAATACCTTGCCTGCTAAAATTTCATCAATCATCTTAATGACATTGTCAGCGGCTCGAATTCTAATTGCATCATAGACTGCTACGTGAAAATCATTGAATGATCTTTTGAACGACTTGAATTGTGTTTTTTTAATTTCATATTCGAGAACCCGTTCCTCTGAGCTGAATAAAATTTTATTTGACATTGTATCATACAAACATGACATGAAATTAAACTTCCCGATAACCTTTTGGAGTTGCAATGGATAGGCAATATTTTTTTTTGAAATTGAATAAGCCGCAATATTATCTACAGAAATCATCCAAATGGTGTTCTCATTATCGATAAAAGGATAGCGTGCGTAAAAGACGCGAGACGAAGCATATATATTTAATGAAGCAATTGGTTTTAATTCCATTTGAGTAATCATTTCTACTTTACAGGTTTTTACATCGTAGGTTGATAATTGCCAAACTCTATTAAAGCACCATATTTTACCTCCTTTGAAAGCAATTGGCATGGCCACCTCATCCGGTGATGTGAATATTTTCTTCAAGGTAAATTTATCTGTATTGCGATGATAAATATATAAACCTCTTGTACTGCCAACATAAATATTACTTTCATTATCTTCTGCAAATCCATAACCTTGCTGTAATGGTGGGCAGTCTTTGAAATATTTATCTAGGTTATACACTTTCACCATTTTGCCGTCGTATCGATTCAATGCGTCATTGGCGGTGAGCCACATAAACCCTTGGCTATCTTCGTATCGAAAATAGTTTGAACCCTGAGACAAGCCATCATCAGGTGTAAGGGTTCTGATAGTAAAATTATTATAAGGGTTGTTACTCTGTGGAAACAAACGAAACCCGGAAAGCAGGCAAAGACAAAAAATAGAATACTTTACTTGTTTCAAAACCTCGTTGATTTTATTGAAGGTTAAATGTATAAAAAAAAATCAAGCAGTGTGTTGTTGGGAAGAAGGGATGAAAATTGAATTTTGTATTGAGTTGATTCCATAAGCCTTTTTTTAAAAACAACATCGGATCCGTTTCCAGACCCGATGCGTTTTGTTCTATGTATGTGTGAAATAGAAACTATTGTTTCGAAAATGTTTGACTGAAGTTGATGTCTTTTGTATCAACAACTTTTATTGTATACATTCCGTTTGCTAATTCGTTGACACCGATGTTTAATTTGTTGATGCCTTCTTCAACTGTAGCCAACACTCGTTTTACTAAGTGTCCTCGCATATCGGTGATGCTAACTGTGATATTGCTCTTGCCATTTGTTGATACATCAATTTTCAATACATCAGTTGTTGGATTTGGATATACTTTTATATTTCCTTCCTTCAACATCAATGAATGTTGGTTTGATGGCCCTTCAATTTGTGCTTGTGTATTTGTGATTGCAGTTTCCTTTGACGGATTTAATACAGGTCCGTTTTCAACATAAGTCGCAACTGTGGTTAAGGTTGGTGTTAAGGCAACTAAATTTTTATCGCTTCCAACATACCCTACAATTTGGGTGCTTGTTAATCCGATTTTGCTTGCTTCTTGTAATGAAAAAGATGCGTTGCTATTTTTTGTCCATGCTGTTGTATTTTTCAAGACAAATCGACCAACTTTAAAAGGGACTTCAGGAATTAATGTGGAAGCTTTTTCAAATCCGGATGGTGTAGATGTCATACGAGCCTGATTGATTTCATTTGTTTTTGTGGTGGCATTCGCAAATGCTGTTAATCCTTTTAAACCTTCAGCTTTGCTGTCGTTTAGATAGGAAGAAGAAATTGTTCCGCCGTTTAAAATAGCTTCATTGAAGTTTACTCCATAGGAACAGGCAGAAAGTTTGAGAGCGGTGTTGCCATCATTCACGATATACAAATCGTATTCGATGGTGTTGGAAGTGGCTGTGATGTTTTTCAAACTCATAGTGACATGGGCTTGTGAAAAACTTGAGAGTGAGAAGAGCATAGCAGCAAATAGGAAGATGTTAGATGTTAGATGTTGGATGTTAGGAGATTTGATTTCTATTTGAGATTTCGCATTTAGCAAAATATTGGAAAAAGAGCTACTTGCTGTTTTGATGGTGGTTGTGTTTAACGTTTTCATGATGTTTGATTTTTTAATTGTTAAGGGGTTAATTTGTTAAGGTATTAATTTGTTAGTGGGTTAAGGGGTTAGTAAGTGAGTGAGATGCGAGTTAAAAGATGAGAAGATTTTGAATTTTACAAATCTCTTATCTCACATCTCACTACTAATTACTAACTATTTTTCATTACGGATGAATGGAGAAGATAAATTGATTGATATTATTTTCTAATACCGGGGCATCAAGAATATCGACATTGCCATCACCGTTTATATCTGTTGCAAAATATCCGAAGGAGAAATTCATTGCATCTGTTTCATAAATTGCATCGTCAGTCAAATCAATGTTTTCATCTTCATTGACATCGCCTGAATACAATGCCCATACACCAGGATCTACTTGTATCATATTATCTCCATATGCTTTATTTTGAGCACTGGTGAAATTGTATGAATTACCACTAGTACCCGCGATGAGAACAGGATTAGCACTCCATGTTTGTAAACCATTTCTGTGTTTCACAACAACATAATACTGATAAGGATATTGCACTGAAGTAAACGATGCAGTTGCATTACCATTTGTATGTAACATTGTTTTGGCAGAAGAAACAGTATTGTATGGTGGGGTCGGATTATGTAACTCAACAACAAGTGAATCACAATCATTGGAATTGGTTGACACTCCTTGATTAAGCAAAACGGGCGTCATCATATTTCCACCGACGTAATATCCTTGTATAAACAATTGAAGATTTACCAATACCGGATTCGCACCACATGGTCCAACACATTTGACAATAGTTGCAGTACATCCATTACAATCGGTTACTTTGATTGTATAACAACCAACGCAAAGATTTGTGAATGTTGATGATGGTGACACCGGACCGGCAGGCAACATTTGATATGTATAACCTGTAGCACATGGTGTGCCACCTGTTGCGAATACTGTGATTGAACTATTGCAAGGACATGCTGTAATAGAAGTAGCCACTAATAAAATTGGAGACGGTTGCGTAATGGTAACACAAATACATGTATCGCAATTGGTGCAAGTGTCTTTTATTTTTATACAATAGCTTCCTGCTGATAATCCGGTGTAGCAAGGATTGTTTTGGAAAATAGCTCCTGCTGCTAATACACAATTGGCGTTGACCATTGCATATTTTAAACATGGATTGGTAATACCGGCTGCATTAATAATGCAAATCGATCCATTGCTTCCTCCATTGCATGAGACATTCGTTACTACCGGACTCAAACCTGTTAATGCCGATGTTGTAATGCATTTCACAATGGTTGCTGTGCATCCGTTGCAATCTGTTACTTTAATTGTATAACAACCCGGACATAAACCATTGAAGGTTGGATTGGCTTGCGGAATACCTGCAGGTAGCATTTGATAAGTGTAAGTTGCTGCTGCAGTACATGGTGTTCCGCCGCTTGCAGTCACTATAATCTTACCTGTGCATGAGCAAGTGTTTACTGTAGTTGCCGTTAATGTAATTTGTGTTGGTTGTGAAATGGTCACACATATACATGTATCGCAATTGGTGCAAGTGTCTTTTATTTTTATACAATAGCTGCCCGCAGTTAAACCTGTGTAGCAAGGATTGTTTTGATAAATGGCTCCTGCTGCTAATACACAATTGGCGTTGACCATTGCATATTTTAAACATGG
>JANNYV010000254.1:0-3251 GCA_031410275.1 Bacteroidota bacterium | reverse complement strand
ATGCCGGATATCCTTCTTCGGGTTCATTGTATGCCGTCCACATTTGAAACACTTTAAATACTTCTTCTATTAACCATCTGGCTTCATATCATGAGATAACAGTAGCCATCTTCTGTTCAATCTCAGAGATTGCTAAGACTATTTTGTCAATACAATTGGCATTGCAACAATCTCCTAATGAACAGATGATTTTTGCCTCAGATAGTTTGGGGCTATTAAGTACATTATAATATCCTTTTTGTTCCGCACTGCTTTTTGATATAGACTGAATGCTGCAACTAAAGGAATTGAAAAGGGATTTTCATATGTTGGAACCTCTAGCTATTAAGCGGGAATTCCGAACCACATGACTGAAATCTAGAATTTGAATGCCGCTAAGTTACTACCATAAAAGTGAGTACACGATAGTGCCTCTATCAGGGGGTGTACTTAGAACGGAAAGCGTGTATGCTGCATAAATAATTCTTAAGTATAACTAAATACAATTCTATTTTTCGTGAGTACGTTTTACTTGAGTTTCATTTGTGTAAAATAGGGATGCTCCGGATTTACAATTAACTCTTGACGTTGCGGATGAATAAGCACATCCATATCTTCTAAAGGAATTGTTCCTAAGAGTGGTTCATTATCACCCTGCAATACAAGTGCATTACAAACAGTTTGACGATTTTTAAATTTCACAACAATAGGCCCGACTAAATCATATTCTTCTCTTGTTCCGTTGGCCATTTCAGCTATCCGTTTTTCAATAAATGGTAATTGCAATTGCGCTTGTATATTTTCATTAATGCATAAATTATAAGCACCACTATCTACCAACATGGTCGAATACATCCGTTTCACTTCTTCTTCGCCAATGATATGACGTCGTGCCAATGATAAATCATCTGAATTTATTAATTCTATTTCGGCGTAGGTTAAGCCCATGGTTATTTTGTTTTAATCGCCACAAAAATAATGTACTTCCGGTATTCTTATCGCTAAATTTTTTAGCAAGACATTCCAATACGTCGACTTCTTTTAAGAAGTAAACAGCATCAGGTTTGAGGCTAATCTCCTGACATCCGACAACTAACATCTAACATCTGCATTCATAACCACCACATCTTCCTCATTCAACAATGGCATTGCATTTAAACGCATAAAAATTTGTGCCACCGTCACCACATCTTTATTACAGTACCGGACAATTCGTTCTAAATCATTTTCTTTCCAATAAACATTCGCCACATCGCTTCCGTCGATATCATCTTTCGGGCTTTCGATATTTAAAATCGCTGAGAGTAAATCGACTGAAGTGAAATTTTTATATTCTCCAAATTTCCAGAATTGCAAAGTATCGAGCATTGGGTTTTCCCAGGGTTTTTTATTTTGTAAATCAAGCAGCACATCAGGCAATGCAACTTGATTGATAAATGAACGGCGACAGATATAAGGAATATCAAACTCACGGATATTATGACCGCAAAATTGCTTCTCCGCATGGCGAAAAAACTTATTGCATACATCACGAAAGTCATGTAGCAGTTTTTTTTCATCGTCACCGGCAAGTGTTTTCACTTTTAGCGAATACCCTTCATTTTTTTTTACAAAATAACCAAGACCAATACAGACAATTTTTCCAAACTCTGCATAGATACCTGCTTTCTCAGAAAAGGAAGACGCGGTATCTGCATTGTCTTTATCGATTAGTAATGATTTTTTGTCCCAAAGTTTTTGCATTTTTTCATTCAACTGATGATAGTTGCTATAGAGCGGGACTGTCTCTATATCAATCAACAACAGGTTTTCGGCTTTTATCATAGGAGTAGGTTGTGTTGTTAGAAATTAAAAATAATAACAAATCTTTACATGAACAATAATACATTTCTTAGTTCCTTCACTACCTTTGTTTCTCAAACAATATATATTATGGAAATCAATTCAAATGAAGAACGCAGAGGATTTAGTCCCAATTGGATTTACTTGGGAATTATAGTCCTGCTTCTTGGCGCCGGTATTTATTTATTTCTGACAAAAAATAAAGCTGAAGATGCAAACGAAGAACTCAGCAATCAGGTAACGACAGTGACCAATGACAAAGCCTCCATTGAAACCGAATATAATGCAGCCTTGGCAAGACTCGATGAAATGAGAGGTGAAAGTGCCCGCACTGATAGTTTGCTGAATACTAAGGATGATGAAATTACAGCCATGAAATCAAAAATAGAATCTATTTTAAAGCAAAAAAACCTGAGCGCAAACCAATTGGCTGAAGCGAATAAATTAATTGCTGAACTGAAAACAAAGACGGCAGGTTATCAGCAACAAATCACTGCACTAAAGCAAGAAAATATACAATTGAATGAAGACAATAAATCATTGACCGAAGAGAAAGGACAATTGTCACAAGAAAAAGAAGCGCTGAATGAACAGAAAAAAGGATTAGAAAAAACGGTTGAGTTGGGTTCGGTACTTCATGCTTCAGGAATAAAAATGGAAGCCATCAACAGTACAAAAAATTTATTCGGTAAAGAAAAAGAGAAAGAAACAGCGAAAGCAAAAAAAGCAGATTTGATTCGTATCTCGTTTGATTTAGATGATAACAGAATTAGTGAAAGCGGTGAGAAAATTATTTATATCTGTGTGTATGACCCGAGCGGGAATGTGATTTCTGCGAATGGAACAAATACAACGAAATTTAAATTGGCAGATGAGTCTGAAAAATTATATACGGCCTCTAAAACCATTCCATACAAACAAGGTGAAAAAGTGAAAGGCATTTCTACCGATTGGAAACCATTGGCAAACTTTAATAAAGGTAGTTATAAGGTAGAAATTTACCATATGGGTTATAAGATAGGAAGTGAAATGGTGACACTACATTAGAAAAGATATTCGCTAATAACTTTTCGCTTTTCGCTTTTCAAGAATATCACATATGAATACAAATTTAACCATTGCCATCGGATGTGATCATGCCGGTGTTGAACATAAAAATGCTATCAAAGTACATCTTGAAAAACAAGGTGTAACTGTCATTGATAAAGGAACAAATACATTAGATAGTGTCGATTATCCGGACTATGCGCACCCGGTTGCAGTGAGTGTCGAAACCAATGAAGCTAATTTTGGCGTATTGATTTGCGGGAGCGCAAATGGTGTATGTATCACTGCCAATAAACATGCAGGTATTCGTGCCGCACTATGTTGGCGAAACGATGTAGCTGCTTTGGCCCGTCAGCATAATAACGCAAATATTATTTGTTTGC
>JANNYV010000253.1:0-4248 GCA_031410275.1 Bacteroidota bacterium | reverse complement strand
CAAAGCGTTGCCAACTCATCGAGTTGTGTAAACAGGGTTAAGTCGCTTTTAATTTTTACTACATCTAGGTAAGAGGGCACAAGGGCGGCATTATTGGCTAATGCATTAATAGCATCTTCGACAAATGCTTTATTCGCCACATTAATTTTTGGAATGCTGATACGCTCTTCCATGGTAAGCCCCAACAAAAATGGAGCACTGGTTTCTACAGCGGCAAAACCAGCTTTGGCTGCCGTAATTTGGGTTGGTGTCATCGTTATATCTAAACGATTTTCTAAAATGTTACTCATATTTAGTATGAATTTATTTTTTTAATGATTTCCTACTCTGCTAACCTGTTTTCGGATTCCAAGGGCAATTAATTGTTTTAAGCAGCGCTACTTATTTTGTCGATTGCAAAGCAAACCTACTTTTTGCGCCTTTTACCCACAAGGAGAACTTAGTAACTAGGGAAATTATTTAGTAACTAGGGAAAATCTTGAGTAGTTAGGATTTGGGATAGCTCGAAAAAGATGTTTTTTGCTTTTAAGGAATAATACTTATCCGTAAAAATGCACCTTAGTAAATTCAGTAATTTCAAAATTTCCCTGATACTAATCGCTCTTGTGGCTCACAGAATACGCTGAAAATACAAAGGTTGAGGTCTTCTGTGTATTCCGCTTATTCTAAGACCGTTGCAAAAAAGTTCAAGGCATTCAAAAGATTTAACCCACAATTATCGGCTTTTGCTTACAATGCAGGTAGGGAAATCATTGGTACTCAGTTTGGATAAAGAACCAAAAGATGAAGAAAGAAAAGATGATTGAAAAGCTACTTAGCCCTGCTTGCTTGTCGGCAATGTTAGCGGAAGTGCATTCTATATATCAGTTAACATTTCCACCAATTCGTTGGTGAGTATAAGTTCGTTATACCCTTTTTTTCGCAACCCTTCTACTAATACTTTATCACCGCTCCACAATTTCTGTTTAAAGTGCATTCCCATTGCTATGAAAATAGTATCCTTCTCGTCAATATCGCAAGTTAATTTATAGGCTTCTTCAATTACTTCTTCTGGTATCATACCTTCATTAAAAAAATGAATTCTCTTTATCATCTGATACATTACCTCAAGAAATTCTAACTCCTCTAATTTTGACGCTTTGATCAATTTTTCTTTATACTTAAATAATTCTATATAGCTGAAGTAACAACCTGTAAGTTGCAAATGAAAATTAGGGTTCATAATAATTTCCGCGATTCTTCCGTTAGATTTTGAAATTGAACTGAAAATTAAGTTCGTATCAATTATTAATTTCATTTTAGAAATTTTGACTTATTCTTCTCCCACCAATCTGATTGTGCTTGTTCAGCCAAACTATCTATTTCATCGTCAGTAGCCATACTCTTTGAAATTATACTCTTTGCAGATAGATAATCAATAAAATCTTGAATAAAATTAAATTTTATTGTATTAGGTACCCTTATTACTGTTTCATTATTTATTGATTCTACTATCATGATTTTTTTTCAAATTTAAACTTTATTTTTTAATACAAATATTTTTGTTAATTTCTATATCCGGTGAACAGCGGGGGCATTTCCGCCAACTGATAGATAATGAGGATTTAAAAATTTTGAATAACAAAGAAATTTGAAGCAAATTGGCTTTCCAACAGGTTTTAGATGGGTTTTGCAACGGTCTTATTCTGTGAGATTAAAGGGGGAAAATAACAGGTATTATAATCAGTTCGCGTTGGTACATCAAATTAAAGTCGAGTTGATGTTGTTTAACGGATTTGTCATTTAAGAAATCTCTTTTACAAGAAGAAAATCTATTGATACTTCACACAGTTATAATGACGAAGCGAAAATTATAAATGCCCTTTTCGTTCAACACGCTTTAACATGAGGTTACTAACCGGTGCTACAATTAACGGATACTTCTCTACCGTTACATAGGATGAGTCTAATCCAAAGCCTTTCTCTTCACTTAAGCTAAATTTCTTCAATAAGAAATATAATTTCATCACCACCCGCTCAAACAATGGAAGGTCATTATCATGCGAAAGAAATTTTTCCATCACAATAAATTTCCAGTCACCGGCAATTTTATTTTTTTGCAACGAAGTATAACGACTGGTAATATTCACTTCTTTGTTGGCAACCATTTCATCAATCACTCTTCTGAACATCAAATTGATTCGTTGCTCTTCACGGAAACCCAAACGGAATTCAATCCGAATAATTTCATTCGGAATGATGGTATCTACAATGTACTCCGACTTGTAAGGTTCATCTAATACATCAACATGAATGAACCAATAAATGTCGGCTCGTTTTGGCTTTTTATTTAAAATAGAATACATGATTTTATGTTCTATTTCTCTTGGGTTGTTGGCGCTCGTCAAATACACTAAATGCGTTGCATATTTTGGAATACTTAAATCATTACTCAATTCCTGTAGCTGATGCACATGGTCATCCATTTTGACAAACTCGACATACCGGTTTTTAATTTTCCTTGACTTAAACCAAACAAACATAATGGCAAATAAGCCACCGCCTAAGAGTAAAGTGACATAACCACCATGCATAAATTTATTCAGGTTGGCAATAAGGAAACAAATTTCAATAGTTAAATACACAAGTAAGTACACAATAATAATAGGCGATTTAACACGATGTGTATACAAAAAAGTTGAGTATAATACAGAGGTCATGAGCATACACAATGTAATAGATAAGCCATAAGCTGCTTCCATCTTTTCTGATTCTCTGAAGAATAATACGATGGAAACACAACCTAGAAAAAGCATTAAATTAATCGCAGGGATATACAATTGCCCTTTTGCATCAGAAGGATAATTGATTTTTAGTTTAGGCCAAAGATTTAGCCTAAAGGCTTCAGAGATTAATGTAAACGAACCTGATATTAATGCCTGACTCGCAATCACCGCTGCAATGGTAGAGATCGCAATACCGGTGTATAAAAACGCATGGGGCATTAATTCATAGAATGGATTAATTAAGCCATCATCTTCAGCACCCACAAGTGTTAGGCCTGCTCTGTGAGAAAGTAGCCAAGCGCCTTGACCGAGGTAATTTAAAATTAAACAGGTCTTCACAAAAATCCAAGAGATGCGAATATTGTTTTTGCCGCAATGCCCCAAGTCGGAATACAAGGCTTCAGCTCCGGTCGTACAAAGAAAGACAGCCCCTAATAATAAAAACCCTTTCGGATAAGTCGTCAATAATTTAATCGCATAATATGGATTAAACGCTTTTAATATAGCCAAGGTATCATTGATATGCATTAATCCCAACACGGCCAACATACTAAACCATATAAACATAATAGGACCAAACATTTTTCCAATAGAGCTTGAGCCAAACTGTTGCATAAAAAACAAGCCGGCTAAAATGGCGAGTACAATATTAATGGTCGTTGTTTGACTCAAATCTAACCCTTCTATTGCAGAGGTAACTGTTATCGGCGGCGTAATAATACCATCTGCCAGCAAGGCCGCACCACCCAGCATAGCGGGTATCACAGCCCATTTTGCATGCCTTCGCACAAGCGCATACAAAGAAAAAATTCCGCCTTCCCCATTATTGTCTGCACGCAATGTGAGCAATACATACTTAATGGTTGTTTGCAAAGTGAGTGTCCAAATGATACATGAAATGCCTCCTATTACTAATAGTTCGGTGATGATATTGGTTCCGATAATGGCTTTGATTGTGTACAGAGGAGATGTTCCGATGTCGCCGTAAATAATTCCTAATGCAATGACTAATCCGGCTAAAGAGGCTTTACTGACCTTATGTTTTCCACTCACTTTAAATGTTTTTCGTGCGCAAAGATACTGCTTCACTTCATGGATGAATATGTTTTACTTGTTTATTTTTTCTCAGTCGAACATGTTGTAAACACAAATCTCAAAGTAGAAATGTGTTGGCTGACAACTAACAACAGTCAACCTGCAACTAATAATCATACTGTCTTCTTACCGCATTCAAACGCAGACCCAAATAAAATAAACTGCCGCGAAAACTTGGGTTTGCAGTATGTGACGAAACTTCGGAGCGGTATATAGTACCAATGTCTGCAAATAAATTGTCACGAATTTCATATGACAAATTCAAATTTGAATAGAAGACTTCAGACGAATAACCATTAAACATAAATATACCTGTCTCAGGATGCGGATTTGCATTTGAATGAAAAATATTTCCTCCGAAAGTCACGTTCGATGCAGTATCACGGCC
>JANNYV010000252.1:0-2278 GCA_031410275.1 Bacteroidota bacterium | reverse complement strand
CCGTGTTTGCATTATTGGCTTGGGTGGTGATGCTGCTTTGGAATGCTATTTTACCGGGACTAATAACCGGCGTTGGTATACTTACTTATCCAAAGGCATTGGGATTATTGGTACTATCTAAAATATTATTCAGTGGCTTCAAAGGCAAGCATCGTCACCGGCCCGATTTTCGCAGAGCCTTCCGCATGAAAGAGCGAATGATGCATATGACGGAAGAAGAAAAAGAAAAATTTAAACAAGAATGGAAGGAACGATGCCGTAGATAAATGTGACACTGGGTTTTTATTGGGCGTTCCCCGAAGCGTCCCGTTGGCAAATAAATATCTTCTGTTGTTTTATGTTTTTGAACTTGCCCACGGGACTGCTTCGGGGCGGGCTTTCCGCTACAAGCCCCTGACCAAAGCGTCAGGGGGCTTTTCACTACAATCCCTAACGCACGCTCTACCTCATGAGCACATATTAATTTGAATATTTTAAAGTAAAATTAAATGAGTATCGTCTTCCTTAATAATCAAATAAATTAAACAATGACAACACAAATTTTTAAAACAGCTCTCGCAGGAATTTTAGCAGGCATTGCCCTTTTTATGTTACCGTTCTTCCTTCTCAGAGTAGCCATTTTCTTTTTAATTATCGGAGCCATCTTCCGTTTATTGGGAGGACGAAGACATAGCAAATTCGGAAGAAGAATGCATCCGGCTTATGCTCACCGATATCAACAAATGAGCGAAGAAGAACGCGAGGTATTCAAACAGAAATACGGAAACCGATGCGGATATTATTCACGTGAAGAGGAATCAGAATTTAATCATAACCAACAAAAATAAAAATGAAACGAAGAACAAAAAAGGTAGTCTTCATGACAACCATGATCATCACACTTGTAACATTATTTGCAACAGTCGGAAGACATCATTATTTGGCAAGCCATTGCGGACTTGGACATTCGTGTAGTGAGTGGCATCAACATGAAACGAGAGATTGCAACAAACAAGAAAATGTAAATGCAAGCCAAAACAGTGATATGTATAATTTTAGCTCAAATAAGTAAGAAAGATGTATACGCAGCATTCGAATGCAATAGAACCATTTGGGCACAATGCATTTCATCTCTACTCATCTAGTGCAAAAGCTCCTGTTAGTATTTATAAAACAAACGATACTTATGAGGTCATGGTATTTGCACCGGGCCGTATAAAAGAAAATTTTTCGGTCACTGTCAGCGGCGAAGAATTGATTATTGACTATACACCAACGGATGATGTCTCATCATTCGAATGTATCCGAAAGGAATATAGTCGGGGCGGTTTTGAACGAACCTTCTTGCTCGATAAGACTTTAGATGCTGAAGGCATCAGCGCAAAATATGAAGATGGTGTATTAAAACTGAGTGTGAAAATAATACCATGAAACTTTGATAACTTTTGAAAGTTGTCAAAGTTTATAATCAATAATCAAATTGCCATGGAGCATGTTCACTTTGTTGTATTCATATTTGGCTAAGCCATGTGTATTGCCGGCATTGCGTTTATAAACAAGGAGTGCCTTTAGCTCAATGTGTTTCCATTTATAACTTGCTTCGTTATTGAGTTGGTGATATGAAGGCATACCATATTTATTTAATTCATAATTCGCCACATCAGGTAAGGCATAGTAGCCATAGGCAAGGGAATATTTAAATTGCTTTTTAGTGTAGGTCGTTTTTAATGTGATAGCACTCACCCCTCCTAAACCTTCATTCCGCTCTCTTGGTAAAAATGTATAAAATGGATCTCGTCCCCATTCGCGAGGCATAAGATATTGTCCGTTTTTTGTGATATGGGTATAGTTAATATGGGTGTTGAAGTGTTTACCCTTCACCCCGAGTTGCAAACTAATTGTATTGGATTGAGAATTCTTCATTACATATGTCATAAGCTGATTTGTATTTCCGCCATTATGAATCGCGTCTTGCCGTATCAGCATTAAGCGTTGATAAAAGGTATGCTGTTTAGTATCATTTTTAACTTCACGATTGAATTCAAGCAGCACAGTATTCAATACGTTTTCGATAAAGCCATCCCAAAGATTTATGTTTACCTTTTCATTTAATTTATACTGAAGGTTTAATATCCCAATTCCATTAGAGGAAATATGGTGACGGTAATTTGATTTTACACCTTGTGTATTTACGCCTGAAGGATAAACCCCCATCGATTCTTCCATGCTATACCATTTTGATGTAGAGCGAGGAGAAATTTTTGTAACCCATCCGGCGCCAAATTTTATTTTTTTAAAT
>JANNYV010000251.1:0-4313 GCA_031410275.1 Bacteroidota bacterium | reverse complement strand
GCAGTAGGTGTTGCAGTACCTGCATTCGCATACATCACCTCTAAACGGGCGATGGGCGTATATGTGCCAATACCTACATTGCCTCCACCGGCGTTTATCGCCAATGACAATGGAGTTGTGCCATTCGTTGCTACCACATTAATCGTTGCAATCGAATCACCGGGTGATAATCGCAAGGCAGCATTATGATTATTTTGAGTGGCTACTTTGTCTTGATCTATAATCCAAAGTTGTTTATTATTTAAACGATTTACGCCATTCACTAATGCAATACCTGTATTTGTTCCTGCTGAAATATTTTGATAATACTCTTGCCCTGATAAGACTAAATTAGATTCCAGTTGATTTGTTTTTCTGATATCTAAATTACCTTTTGGTTGGTTTGTATTAATACCTGCCTTGCCTTGATAGGCTCCATTTAGTCCAACATACATCGAGGTATTGACACCATTATAATTTTGAAAATAATAACCTTGGTTACCACCTGTTTGCAAAGCCCGGTAAGCACCATCTTGGGAATTTTGATAATAACCTTCAGCAATATTTGTTCCAATTTTACAATAGGGTCCAAATTTTCCTGTACCATTTACATCTAAGGTACTCGATGGTGTTGTGGTTCCAATACCAACATTTCCCGTATTTGTATTTGATATATTATTCCCCGTTTGCTTCCACTTATTATCGCTTGATGTATTTGCATGCAACGCAAAAGGAACGCTTAAAAACTTAGAGGTTCCCATATTAGTATAATTAGTCCCTCCAGCAACATCCATTTCAACTTGCAGATATTTGTTATTACTTGCCGACCAATCTATACTTCCAATCAAACCGATAACAGGTGTTCCTTCACCAATTTGAATGGTAAATAAACCGAGTGTATTTGTAGTGATACTTTGAATTTCCCGGTAGTTGACAGCATTCATATTGGAATCAATAATAGTTAGCCGTAGTGAAATTATTTGATTGGCTAAAAGATTCCCGCTTGCATCACGTACAACGGCTTGATAGGGAATTGACTGAGGGGATTGTGAGAATGCAAATTTGGGAATGAGAGAAAGTAAGCACATGAGTACGAAGACAAATGTGAGAATTTGTGCATGTGAGAATTTGAGAATTCGGGAAATAGAAATGTGTTTCATAATAATTATTTTAAGCGTGAATGAAATTCTTATAACGATGTAAATTAAAAATGAAATCTCGTGTCATTTTTGGAATGTCCGCAAGCACTGTGAAAAAGTCTATGAGTTCGCTGTAGAAGTCCGTTAATTTTTAAAGCGTTAGTATTTTAGAACTCTATCCATTAGATTTGTTTTTCAAATTGTATGAGAAATATTTCTTACATCATCGCAGACGACGAATTAATTTATTGTGAATTGTTGCAGCAATATCTTTTGGCTGTCCCTGATATTATTTGTCTCAACGTTTGTGAAAATGCATTGGAAGTGAATAAGCATTTGCAACTTGAAAAACCGGATCTTTTAATCCTTGATATTGAAATGCCCGGGCTATCAGGTTTGCAATTGGTAAAATCGCTCGACAAGCAACCTTATATTATCTTTATCAGTTCTCACCCTGAGTATGCACTAGATGCGTTTGAAGTAGATGCCATTGATTTTATTAAAAAGCCAATTCCGCCGGAACGGTTGATGCGTGCTGTGGAGAAGGTGAGAAGTTTATTGACAATGAAAGATGCGTTTGAACATCAGGAAAGCTTTCAAAAAAATGACGCAACAAGTTTTTTTATACGAGAAGACAGTGCCTATGTCAGAGTAAATTATGATGAGGTATTATTTTTTGAATCACTGACTGATTTTGTAAAAATATATGTAGAACACGGGAAAGAAAAAATGGTGCTCGTTAATTTGAAGAATTTATTACAACAGTTGCCTGACGAATTATTTTTGCGTATATCTCGAACACATATTGTGAACAAAAAAAGAATTGTGTCTGTTACAAAAGAATCTGTTTTTATTGGTAAAATACAATTACCGGTTGGCATTACCTACGCAGATAAAATTATAGAATCAGTGGTTGGCAATACAAGCATCAAACGTCATATTTAAAAATTAAACTTACCACAAATGAAATTGATAAATTCTGTTGGCATTCTTTTATGGTTGGCTGCCATTTCTTTTGCGCTGGAAGTGAATGCACAAAATCAACATAAATTAGACAGCCTTTATAAATTGCTAAATGATACCAAGCAAGATACGATTCAAATGAAAGTGAATCGGAAAATTGCGCGAATGTATATGGATAATAATCAAACAAAGGCATTAGTTTATTTTGAGAAAGCAAAGAACATTGCACAAAAAATAAATCGCACGTTGGAGTTAGCCGATAATTATTATAGCATGGGCTATTGTTATTTGGGTAAAGGTGATTTAGATAAATCGTTGGAAAATTATTTACAGTCGGTAAAATATTATGAACAAATTGCCTACGATCCGAGTTTGGCTGATGCTTATTTATCAATCATCTCAGTGTATAGTGAATTAAAAAATTTCACGAAAGCGAAGGACTATATTCACAAGGCTGAAATTGCGTTGGTCAATTCGAGAGACAGTTTTCAACTGTGCAGCTTGTATTCGCAAAGTGGCAATGTATATTTGAAAGAGGGAAAGAATGATTCTGCTTTTTATTTTATGAAGAAAGGATTGTCGATTGCCAAAGCCATTCATGATAAGGGTTCTGAAATAGTGTGTTTGTCGAATATTGGATTGGCTTATAAAAAATCAAATCAAAATGAAGAAGCCTTGCTCTATTGCGATAGTGCCTTACAATTAATCAAAAACCGTGAGGACAATTTATTTGATTTGGCAGTAGTGTATAATAATATCGGGGCGATTCAATCTCAAACAGGAAATTATAATTTGGCAGAAATTAATTTTATGAAAAGTATTCAATATGCAAAAGAGGCAGGCATACTGAATGTAGAAATGGAAAATTATAATAACCTTTCGGAAATGTATGAAAAGAAAGGTGACTACAAACTTTATGCATTTTATTTGAAAAAATATACGCAGTTAAAAGACAGTATGTTTACTGATGAGAGCAAAAATAAAATAGCGCAACTTGAAACAGATTATATTGTTGGGAAGAAAGATGTGGAACTATTAAAGAAAGACGCTTCGATTCAAAAACAAACGAACCTTCGCAATATTTTTATATTGGTTGCCTTCGCCATGGTGGTCTTATTATTGTTGGCAGTTTATTTTAATCGTTTCATTCAGCAAAAAAGAAAAGAAGCAGAAGCTCAGAACAAATTAATTCATCATCAAAAAGATGAATTGCATAATTTGAATCAGGTAAAAGACAGATTGTTTAGTGTGATTAGCCATGACTTACGAAACCCGTTAAATACATTACAATCCTATTTGATGCTATCCGATAATGAATCTATAGCAGCTGATAAGCGATTGCTTTTTAAAAATCAAAGTATTCAGGCTGTTGCTCAAACAGGTAATTTGTTAGATAATTTATTGACCTGGGCAAACATGCAAATTCGCGATACAACACCAAAAATTGTTCCGCTCAATATTCAATCTATTGTACAGGATGTGACTGATTTATTGCAGCCACAGGCACAACAAAAAGGAATTCAGATGAATGTGAATGTAGAGGATATAAAACTGATTTCTGATGCAGCTATTTTATCTATTGCCTTACGAAATATTATGACCAACGCCGTTAAATTTAGCTACGAGAATGGGTACGTATTCATTGAAGGAAAAAAAATTGAGACGAGCTATATACTCAGTATAAAAGATACCGGCATCGGCATGTCAGTTCAGCAAATTCAACAAATACAGGAATACAAAAATACTTCATCGGCTTCCGGCACGAAGGGCGAAGAAGGAAGTGGCTTGGGTTTATTTTTAGTGAAGCAATTACTTGGCAAAATAAATGTCCCGTTACAAATTGAAAGTGAAGAAGGAAAAGGAAGCACCTTTATTTTGACATTCGAGATGTATTAAAGAACAAGCACAGGGTTCCCGTGGAGATACAGCAGGCGAGGCAATTCGAACTCGGGAGCAAAAAAAGCCAACAGCCATTGGTCAATTATAATAAGTCTGAATCCATAAATATTCAGGTCACTTATCCCTTCAATTTTTTTGACAGTAAAATAATCTTCATAAACCAATTGCTTTTTTTGAGCATCAACCATTTTATGAAAGACAATCAGTAGTAATATGAATGCGATTTTTTTCAAGCGGACGTTTATTAGCAACATGCAAAACTAACAGATTCTCTTTGCAAATAACGATAAGATTTCTTAGGGAAAATTACTCCCGATACGACACAAAAAAACC
>JANNYV010000250.1:0-5058 GCA_031410275.1 Bacteroidota bacterium | reverse complement strand
CGACCCGTTGAAATTTTATTCCAAATCCTGCGCTAGCCGGTTGTACCGTCATACGTGAATGAACACCGGTATGTAAGCCTACACCTTCGATGGTGAATTCAGATTTTAATGTTTGTTGATTTACTTGTTCCATAGTATTCGTTTCAAAGGTTATATACTTTCCTGTTTCGCCAATTCATTCAGTTTCTTTTCTAATTCTTCTATGCGTTTCAGCATATCCGGCAAATTTCGATACACAACCTGACTCTTTAGTGAGGTTCTGTAATCGAAAGCCGGTGAACCGGTCACTGAAGTTTCCGGTAAGGTTATTTCTTTTGCTACACCACTTTGTGCATTTATTTTTGTTCCGTCAGCTATGCTAATATGCCCTACAATACCGGCTTGTCCGCCGACCATGCAATATTTTCCCAACTTTGAGCTTCCTGAAATGCCGGCCTGTGAAGCAATCACAGTGCTTTCACCAATCTCTACATTATGTGCAATCTGAATTAAATTATCTAATTTCACTCCCTTCTTGATTCGCGTTGAACCCATGGTAGCTCTATCTATCGTGCAATTAGCACCAATTTCTACATGGTCTTCAATAACAACATTCCCTATTTGAGGAATTTTTTTAAAGCTGCCATTTTCAGGTGCAAATCCAAAGCCGTCGCTGCCGATAATGGTGCCAGCATGAATAATGCAATTGTTTCCTATCACGCAATCTTTATAAATAATTACGCCGGCATAAATGGTTGTGTGTTCACCAATATGCACATTTTCACCAATAAATGAGTTCGGATAAATTTGGGTGTCTTTCCCTACAGAAGCACCTTCGCTGATATATGTAAAGGAACCAATATAGGCACTCTCATCTACCACAGCATTGGCTGCAACAACCGAGAAGCCTTCTTCCCCTTTTTTTGTTTTACCTGCTTTAAGTGTTTCATAGGTTTGCAACAAAATGGCGAAGGCTGCATATGCATCTTTTACCCGTATGAGTGTTGGTTTTACAGCCTCTTTTAATGTCAAGGATTCATTTACTATTACTACACTAGCCTGTGAAGAGTAGATATAATCTTCGTACTTCGGATTGGATAAAAAACATAAATCGCCGTCTTGACTTTCTTCGATTTTAGACAGAGCCTTCACTTTTGCTTGTGCATCACCTTCAATGCTTCCATGTACTAATGTGGCTATTTGCTGAGCCGTAAACTTCATATAATCTGTATTAATTCTAAATTAATTTCTCAAAAAACAAATGTAAGGTTTTTTTACGGGTACTAAAAGCCCGGCACCGATTAAGGTATTTTCGACCTGTGAAATTTCTTTCAACTCACCTGATTTGAACGCAATTTTAATATGCTCATCACCTACACTGTAAGCATGATTGGATGTTGCATCTTGTATAAAATAATAATCTAGCTCATCATCAGAAAAGTTGTTTTTTAGTTTTATACCTTGTCTTATTTTCTCAATTTCTTCCGGTGTTTCTGTTGTCAGGAATTTTACTTTAAATAAATTCCGGTTTGCCAAACGGCTGCATAAATCAGCTAGAATTTTATCTTCATGTTGGGCCCAAACTTTTATAGAAGCAACAATATCAAAATCATCCAACAGCAAAAATTGGGAGAGACAAATTTTATTCGATTGGAAATCGGCCAACGAAAACGAATCTTCCAGAAAAAATTGCAAGGCCGGTGTTGCAAAAAGTACCTGCCCTTTTCCTGCTAGCTCTCTTGCCCGTTTCAATACATTGACCAACATCAATTCAGAGCTCAACACAGTTTTATGTAAATACACCTGCCAATACATTAGGCGACGGGCAATCAAAAATTTTTCAATCGAATGAATGCCCTTTTCTTCTACGACCAATTGGTCATTGATGACCGTGAGCATTTTTATAATTCTGTCATAGCCAATGACGCCTTCTGACACCCCGGTAAAAAAACTATCACGAGCTAAGTAATCTAATCGGTCTACATCTAATTGACTACTCACTAATTGATGTAAAAATTTCTTTTCATAATGACCTTTAAAGATATCAATAGCCATATTTAATTTCCCGTTCAATTCTTCATTCAACTTTTCCATAATTAATAAGGAAAGTTGTTCGTGTGGTACATTTACCAAGGTATTTTCTAACGCATGCGAGAATGGACCATGCCCGACATCATGCAATAATATCGCAATTTTTGCGCCTTGTTCTTCCTCCGGAGAAATAAGAATTCCTTTTTGTTTGAGCTCTGCAATGGCACAATGCATCAGATGATAGGCACCCAGTGAATGATGTAAACGCGTATGCACAGCACCCGGATAAACCAAGTAGGCGAGTGCCATTTGTTTAATTCTGCGAAGACGTTGATAATAAGGATGAGAAATAATTTGATAAATCAATTCATCATCGATCGTAATAAACCCATGTACCGGATCATTGATAATTTTACGCAAAGCAATTTTTTTAGGATGTAAAAGTAAGGAATAGATGATAGATGTCAGATGATAGATGTTAGATGTTAGGTGGGAGTCCTCGCCTTTGATCGTATTCTTCACAACCAAGGATATTTTCATTTTTTATATTGAATTAATTGTTGGTATAGCCAACGCACATTTTCAACGCTGCATAGCAACAAGGGTGGAGAGAACTACCGACAAACTTCTCGATATTTCACCACGACAAAAAATAAATGTAAATAAGTTTGCGCAACTAGGAAGTTGCATATATATTTGCAGCCAAAAAGTTGCGTAATTAAATAATTATACATGAAGCAAGACATATTCCAAGCAATAGCTGACCCAACGCGGAGAGCTATTTTAACTTTAATTGCTATTCAGGCTTTAACACCAAATGCGATGGCAGAAAAATTTGATATGAGCCGACAGGCCGTATCAAAACATATTAAAGTATTACAGGAATGCGAATTGATTAAACCTGAACAGTCAGGTAGAGAAATTTATTATCACTTTAATCCCAAAAAAATGCAAGAAATTGATACTTGGTTAGCTCAATTCAGAAAAATTTGGGAAGCCCGATTTAATCAACTCGACAACGTATTATCAACAATTAAAAAACAAAAAAAATGAGCATGACATTATTCTTCGACTTCATCGTCGACAAAACGGAAAACACCATCAACATCAAACGTGAATTCGCAGCCGACCGTCCCACCGTTTGGGATTGCTATACCAAATCAGAAATCCTTGACCAGTGGTGGATGCCAATGCCATGGAAATCAAAAACAAAAAGCATGGATTTTCGTGAAGGTGGTCAATGGCATTATGCCGCAGTTGGACCGAATGGTGAAGAGCATTGGTCGATTACCAGCTATGTGAAAATTGAACCACAAAAAATGTTTCTGGCCAATGATGCTTTTGGTGATGTAGATGGAAATATCAATCAGCAAATGCCACAATCGAAATGGACTATGAATTTCAGCGACATGGAACAGAACACCCTTGTGCATGGAATTATGCAATTCACTGACTTGGCTCAGTTAGAGCAAACCATCGCTATGGGCTTCAAAGAAGGTCTTATAATGGCTATGGAAAACCTGGATGCGATGCTAGCAAAGCGATAAAATTGATTTACTCAACTCGACTAGGTGTTACCAAAAATTAAAACAAAAAAATGATTCCAAAAACATTTACAACAGAACGGATTTTTAAAGCAACAAGAAAAGATGTTTGGCGTGCTTTAACTGAAAAGGATTTGATGAAGCAATGGTATTTTGATTTGGCCGAATTTAAAGCGGAAGTTGGGTTTACATTTGGGATTACCGGTGGCGAAGAAGGAGGCGTTCAATACCTGCATCATTTTGAAATATTGGAAGTTATTCCCGAACGAAAATTAAAGCATACATGGTGCTTTGTTGGTTATGAAGGCATCTCTTATTTGACATACGAATTATTTGATGAGGGAGAAAACACAAAATTAATTTTAACGCATTCGGGTCTTGAAACCTTTCCTTCAGATATTCCGGATTTTGAATATAAAAAATTTGAAATTGGATGGAATCATATTCTCGATATCTCGTTGAAGAATTTTTTAGAAAAATAATTTAAACCGGGTAAGCTAAACATGCAATGATAAAAATAAACTTGAATTCGCTTTTGTGTTGCGGCAACGATTGTAGCGGAAATACTTTTTTGCAATGCTGCCAACGTTCTAAAAATTTGGCAGCATTTAAAGCAAAAAAGATTGGAGCGAAAAGCGTGTGTGCCGCCCAGAATATTCGCATTAAATTTTTAATATAACCTTTAAAACAAGAACAATGAACCATTTACTATTTGATTTTGCAGTTGATAAATCAACGAAGACAGTTTTGATAAACAGGGAATTTGATGCCGACCTTTCATTGGTATGGGATGCGTTTACCAAAGCAGAAATCCTTGACCAATGGGTGGCACCTAAACCCTGGGTATCGAAAACAAAATTTATGGATTTTAAAGTTGGCGGGCGAAGATTTTATGCTATGGTAAGTCCGGAAGGACAAGAGCGTTGGGCCATTCAGAAATACATTTCCATCAGCCCAAAAACCAACTTCAAACTGTTTAATGCTTTTGCTGACGCAAATGAAAACCCTCAATTGCCGGGTTCTGATTGGGATTATACTTTTAGCGAACAGAACGAAAAAACATCAGTGCGTATTACTATTTATAATGAATCGCTTGAACGTATGGAGAAGTTGATAGAAATGGGCTTCACAGAAGGTTAATCATTGACATTTTAAATCCTTCTGTGAAGCCCATTTCAATCAACTTCTCCATGCGCTCAAGCGATTCATTAAAAATTGTAATACTCACTTTTGTTGTTCCGTTTTGTTCGCTGAAAGTGTAATCCCAATCAGAACCCGGCAATTCAGGGTTTTCATCTTTGTCCGCAAAAGCATTAAATAGTTTGAAATTGGTTTTTGGGCTAATAGAAGTGTATTTCTGAATTGCCCAACGCTCTTGCCCTTCTGGGCTTACCATAGCATAAAATCTTCTTCCGCCGACTTCAAAATTCATATGTTTTGTTTTTGATGTCCAGGGTTTAGGTGCCACCCATTGGTCAAGGATTTCTGCTTTGGTAAAAGCATC
>JANNYV010000249.1:0-2136 GCA_031410275.1 Bacteroidota bacterium | reverse complement strand
CGCATAAATCATCAATTTTTCATTGTCAATAAGTGGCCTAATATACTTGGACAAACCATTAGATGAAACCAAATCAACCTTGGAATGTAAAAGTGCTTCTAGGTCTATTTTCATTTGAACAAACTGCAATCCAATTTTTTGAGTGTAATCCAAGTCAACCAAAATATCGATATCACTATCATTATCCGCCTGCCCTCTTACATGAGATCCAAACAAGTAAGCCTTAAGCACAGGTCTTGAAATAAAATAGTTTTTAATTGATTCTATTTGAGCATTGTTCAAGTTCATTTCGCAAATATAGTAATTTCAAATTTAGAATTTGAGTTTTGATGACGCTGTCTTGTCCTGAAATAGGTTGACCTTTTTTGGTGAATAATAATTTCAAATTGGTCGGTAGGTTTTCTAAGTTTTTTCTTTCCCCAAAAATGAATTTCGATTTTGAAAAGATGCCCAAGCAAATGAGCATCTTATTTATTTTCGGTACGACAATGATTTTGGCACTTTCCAAGTTGCTCCTCAGCAGAGCTCGTTTCCATCCGCACATTATCGGCTCAAAGATAGGGTTTCTTACGCCACTTTTTTAGCGTACGATTTATATTTTTGTTTGTTGTATTCCGTATGGACTTGCTCCGGTGTTTTCAAGTCTAAACTCCAATGCAGTCGTTCATGGTTGTAAATCGCTACCGCTTCAGCCACCATTTTTTTTGCAATGTCTATGCTGACTATCGTTTTCTTTAATCCAAATTCATATTTCAAGATGCCATTTACACGTTCAGCTATTGCATTCTCATAAGGGTCATATTTTTGGGTAGTACTGAGTAAGAAGTCTTTTTGTTTCGCAAAGTCTGTAAAGTCAGGGCAACAATATTGAATGCCTCTGTCACTGTGATGGATAATATTGCTGTGATGATGTATGGTATTTTTGTACGCCATTTGCAAGGCTTCTTTCACCAAGCTCACACGCATATTATCCTGCAAACTCCAACCCATTATTTTCTTCGAATAGGCATCCGTTACGAGGGCCAAATAAGCATGCTCATCTTCTATGTTAATATAGGTTATGTCGCTGACAAAGGCCTGCTCACTGTGGGTTATAGACAACTCTTTAAGCAAGTTAGGTGATCTATAAAAGTAATGCCTCGAATCGGTGGTGATGAAAAAACGCCTGGTTCGTTTGACTAACATTCCTTGTTTTCTCAGAAGAGTAAACAAGGCATCTCGGCCCATTTTTATCGCTCCTTTCAGAAATTCATTCTTGAGGTCTTCATGAAGTTTTCGAGTGCCTATTCGAGACTGCCTTTTACGTTTCTCATTCACTAAATGAATAACTTTTGCCGACATCTGTTCCTGCTGCTGCTCAACCTGTTTGCGTTTGTAATAAGCCTGCTTGCTTATCCCGAGTGCTTGATAGATCCATTTTACTTTGAAAGCTTTTTTTTCTTTCTGGCTATCTCGTTTGCTAAGCACTCGGGCAAATACTTTTTTGAAAGCTCGTTCCCCGTTACTTTTTCAAACTCTACGATAATGTCTTGTTGAAAATCTTTGATGCCTTCCAGCTCTTCGATCTTTTGTTTCAGTTTGCGAATCTCATCGTTCTTACTCACTGACTTTTTTTGTGTCGTGTAATTGCTTAATTTTTTCATCCAATAATCAATTGTACTTCTTGAAATATTATATTTTTTGGAAGCGTAATTTAAAGAAATTAATCCGTTTGAAATTTCGTCAATGACGGAAAGTTTGAAGTCAAAGCTAACTTCTTTGCCTGATCTTTTTCGACAGGTCTTCGTGCTTGTTGTTGCCATACTGTACTAAAAGTGTTTAATTTTTAGTCAACCTATTTTAGGACGGCACAGGTTACGGCATTTCGCCTAACGGTTCGCGTGCAACCGCAGGCAGGGAATCAAAGCTACAAAGTTTAAATTAAGAACCAAAAGAAGATAAAAGAAAAAAAGAAAGAAAAGCTACCCCGCCCTGCTTGCTTTCTACGCACTGTTATGTGCAGCTTACTTTGTCAATTTGCTCAATTCAGTTATTTCCCTCTTATTCCATAAACAAGTTCTTTTACAATTGTCTGTCCAATAAATATTTTCACCATTTTTGTATGTCCTAGTTTCATCCGTTATATTTCCATAAATA
>JANNYV010000248.1:0-13283 GCA_031410275.1 Bacteroidota bacterium | reverse complement strand
CGAATGACTCGCCGGTATATTCATCAATATTCTTAATTGCTCGTCAGTATGACGGTAAATACTTCTGAATGCATTTGAGCGATGATTGATAGAGCCGATTTGTAATGTCATTACATCTGCCAAATGACTATAATACGTATTGAATAAATGTGAGGGACCGGGTGTGAAATAAATTGTATTCATACGGGCAAAGGTAAAGAAGTGTAGTATGATTGAACAACTGCAATCAATAAAATTTCACTAATTATTAATCGTTTAAACGGTCTGAGTCAATACTGAATATCTTCTCGCATTCGTTGTATACAAATTGTTTGTTGCATAGCAATTCTTATATTGGCAACAAGCAATAATGGTAAATTATATTGAACTCCAATACAAAATACTAGCCTATTATCTTTACTGTTTGTTTGATTGAAAAAAATAGAAAAAATGATTGTATTTACCTTTATTAATTTGTCACATTTTTGGTTCTGACTTTACCTAGTTATTAGGTACGACCAATATTGTATTTTCCTTATTTATAATTCCTCATTTGTAACCCATTATTTATATTTCATCCCTCAAAATTCTTTCCCCCTCATTTATAATTCATCATTCATCTTTTATTTTAAATTATTTAAACGAACTTCGAGCAGTTGATTTTTTCAAATGGACAGAAAATTATTTTTAAAATCCCTCGCCATGTTACCACTCACAGGAGCTGCTATGAAATTGAATAAATTGGATAAATTGACAGAAGCACTTTCGCAAACAGAGAAAATGCCAGTGATGTTTTTGGGGCATGGGAGTCCCATGAATGCAATTGAGGAAAATGAATTTGTACAAGGCTGGCGTAATGTCGGAAAAACATTGCGTAAGCCAAATGCAATCTTATGTGTATCAGCCCATTGGGAAACAAAAGGAACCTACGTGACCGCTATGAATCATCCGCAAACTATTCATGATTTTGGTGGCTTTCCTGAAGAATTATTTCAAGTACAATATCCTGCAAAAGGCAGCCCGGAGTTGGCTAAGGAAACACAAAAACTAATCACAAAAACTGAAGTAGGTCTAGATGAAAAATGGGGATTAGATCATGGTTGTTGGAGTGTTGTAAAACATCTTTATCCGAGTGCTGATATACCTGTGATACAACTTAGTTTAGATTATTATCAAACACCACAATATCATTATGACCTTGCAAAAGAATTGGCTAAACTTCGCAAAAAAGGAGTACTCATAATTGGAAGTGGTAATATGGTTCATAACTTAGGCATGGTAGCATGGGATAAATTGAAAGAGCCTGAATATGGCTTTGATTGAGCTATTGAAGCGAATGAGAATATGAAAAAATGGATACTTAATAGCGATCATCAGTCACTTATCAATTATAAATCTCAAGGAAAAGAATTTAATTTGGCAATCCCTTCAGCCGAACATTATTTGCCTCTATTGTATACCTTAGCATTAAAAGAGGTAAACGAAAATGTTGGTTTTTTCAATGATAAATTAGTTGGAGGTTCATTGAGCATGACTTCGATGAAAATCGGATAAGAGGCATACGATAAGAGATATGAGAAATTAGAAAAGAGGGCTGTATGTTTTGAGTGAAATCAAAATTAACTTAGTAGTGAAATCATGTCACCACTTAATCCATACTGGGCTTAAATTTGTGAAAATTTTCATGTAAGAAAAACCACGAATTGGCATTTACATAGGTAACTGTATTTGAAAGCTATTATAAATATCTTATTTATGCTAATTTTTTATGGACGAGTTGTGTGTGTATCAAATGATTAATTAAGTTTTGAAGAAAATGAGTCAAACTAGATGACACGACAATCAAGCATAAGAAAAGAAAAGTACAGTATCTTGGTTTTACAAGCACAGAAGGAAAGTAAAACAACAAATTAAAAAGATGAAAGTTACTTATTAAGTATGTAAAACGCTTGCTTGAGCATATAGTTGCATCTACTTCTT
Organism: Bacteroidota bacterium; assembly: GCA_031410275.1. GTDB lineage: Bacteria > Bacteroidota > Bacteroidia > Chitinophagales > Chitinophagaceae > OLB11. Next base: position 11,324 of record JANNYV010000248.1, on the reverse strand, counting down.
TTTTTAGCCTGATAGGTAGTATTGAAAACTATTGTTTGACAGCATTAAATTTCTACTAGTTATCGAATAAATTTGAACGAAACATTTTCCTTATCCGAAAGTAATTTTAGTACATACATACCCGAAGCGAAAGATTTAGTATCAATATTTTTTCGTCCCTTTTGTAATCGACCTTTCTCTATTGCCTTTCCATTTAAATCAGTAATAAGGTAATTGAATGTGTCGATATTAAAGATATCTATTCGTAATTCATTTTTATCTGCAAGATATAAAATGTCATTTGAAACTGTTGTTGTATACGTAGAATAACCAACATTTGTATTTGAAATTACCTTAGGAATAAATCTATATACGCTACCTGAAGCAGGGTTGCCATTCATACCGGGAGGGCTAAAAATTCCGAGATTTACCAATGAATCTAATGCCGGGTTTGTAGGATTGTTTTTAAGGAAATACATCATTCTTGCAAAACTTGTATTCAAATCTAATGAATCAACAATAGCGACTAAAGCACCGGGACCACCATCATATAAATCAGAAAAAGGTGAAACATAATTTCCATTTCCAAAACGTACTTCTACAATATTACTGGTTTCATAAAGCCATAGTTGTAAATTCATTGAATCTGTATATTGACCGTTATCGATTGCATTTAAGAACCCTGCATTTTTCCATTCCATTTTAAAAATTCTAGAGGGTGTTGTACCACTCAGTGTATAGGAGATAGGAGAAAAGCTCCCAATCATTGAAGTGTCACGATCTTGTAAATCACATCCACTAGCCATGATAAAGGTAGCATTTGTGCTAGATGTGCTGACTGGATGTATGCTAACGAATGCACCAAGGCCTAAATTTGACGACAAATAAAGTTGGTTACTGCTATCATTAAATAAGTGAAACATAAACCCTAGGGGAACAGTATAATCCGGGTCATCCCAAAACAAACCGTTATTAACAGAGGTTGTGCCGGAAAGGTAATTAAAGGATTGAGTAAAGGAAGAATCTTTGTAATATTTGTATTGTGAAAATGAAATTGCGGGAATTAGCATGTAAAGGATAAACAAAATTTTTCTCATGGTATTTTTTTAAAAGTAAAGATAAGATATGGAAATGAAAAGATATTTTTTTGAGATGAAAATAGTGATATGATAAGAATTTTGTTTTCTTAAATAGGCTAAACTAAAGAGCATGATAGGCTATTAAGCCTTTCATAGGTTTTTGAATAATATGGCCGCAAGTTATTTCATATTGCTCACAAAGGTTTTTAATAATATCACTCAAATAAAAAGAAACAGAGCCTGTAAAGTGAACAGTTGTTTTCCAAACTTGAGGGTATTGTAATAAGTGATTAATAAAAAAATCATTTAAACAATCTTCCGCAATATTCTCTATCATATAATGACCTCTATGTTCAAATATAAATGCGGCAAACTGTGCAAGATATCTATTTGGAAAGGGTTTTCGGTATATATATTCTAAAATGGTTTCGACATCAGTATTAAATTTTTCTTCAAAGGCATGTTGAAGTTCTTTGTCAAAAATATTATGTAAATGATATTGCAATACTTTTTTTCCCAAATATGTTCCGCCACCTTCATCGCCCAAAATGTAACCTAAGGCTTTTGTTTTAAACCCAATTTTTTTTCCTGTATAATAACATGAATTACTACCTGTACCCAATATGCAAGAAATTCCTTTTTCATGCTTGCAGGTTGCTCTGGCTGAAGCGAGCATGTCGCTGTAAGAGTAGACTTTTTTTAGATTGAAATAACTTTTGAGGCTTCGTTCAATCGCACTTTTTTTATCTTCACTATTGATACCCGCTCCATAGAAATGAATTTCATCTACTTGCGTTTTTGATAAATTTAATTTGATTTCATTTTTAAAAATAGAAATAATCTCAGCTTCTTGTAAAAAAAAAGGGTTTATACCCTGGGTTTGAAAATTCTTTTTTCGCCCGTTTGATAACAGACACCAATCTGTTTTTGTGGAACCACTTTCTGCTATCAGAATATTTTTTAAATTCATTGCGTAATGAAAATTGGATATTGTTGTTGGATGGTTGTTAGAGATCAATCATTATGCGCCGGATAATTCATCATTCATAATTTGAAATTTAATAGCGGTATTTCAACCCAATATGTATTCCCTGAAGATAGGATGGAGCAACGGCAGCATCAGACACAGCGCTCATTGACGTTTTGAAAGGAAAAAATCCTATATTGTATTGAAGTGTATAGTACAAATGACTGTTTAAAAGTTTGGTACTTTTTTCAATTCCGATAAGAAGTGAAGGCTTGAATTGACTTATATCAAACATTTTATTTTTATGAGTACCTAATGTTGTTTCGGTCGATTTAGGATTTAAAGAAGCATTGGTCCATGATTTATCTACACCAACTCCAAGTACAACAGAATTTCGTTTGTTCAATTGGTACAAACTATTTAATTTGATACCTGAAGACAAATTACCTGAGTTCATTTTTAAAAAGTCAGTTGTTTCTTTTGCTTTAATTTGATTCAATTTATAATAGTGAAGGGAATACTCGAATGAAAAATTTAATTTAGTATGAAGTGAGAATCGTTTTTCAATACTCGCTGCATAGGAAAATGCTGGTAAGCCGATATTGAGTGAGGTTGAAGAAGTAGTATTAGTATAAACGGGTATAACGGTGCCAACTTGAAATCCGATGAGAGTTGACCTTTTCTTATTTTGTGCAAAAAGCCCGCCAGCAATTGCTGAAACCAATAAAAGAAGAAGAAAGTTTTTCATGTGTTTATTGCTTTTAATTCAACATACGATGTAAATATACGACTTCGTTATTTTTTGCAAGAAATTATTTTGCATTTCATTTAGTTGCCTTTCAAAGTATAGTAACGGAGAATTGGGAATAAAATTGCCGGTGTTGCTGACAGATTTAGAAAAGTGATATGCAATTAAATGACAAAAAATTTTTTTCTACTAAATGCATCCGCTAAATTTGCCTGCATGGCTTCGTAGTTCAATGGATCAGAATATCAGATTTCGGCTCTGATGATAGGGGTTCGAATCCCTTCGAGGTCACTAATTAATCAGCGTACGAAACAGAGCGAGAGCGGCCTTTCATACGCTGATTTTTTTCTTCATAATCATCCTACTTCTCAAGCTAAAATTGTAATTGTATTTTCAACTTTCAGAGCCTTGAGGTTAATGCAATACAGCTATAAAATTTGAAAATTCTCGATCAAAAGCAAATATGTTAGATTGTTGTTTCATACATTTTCATACTTTTGATACAAAAAATAATATCATGAAGTTTCTTTTATCAATTTTGTTCCTTTTAGTCTTCTCATTACACAATGACCTTAGGGCTCAAGAACTCCAAAAACCAATTTTTCAAACCAAAGTTAATTTGCCACAGTCAGGTCCAAAAGCTCAATGTAAAGTAAGAAACATTTTCGAGTACAACGGTAAAACATATTTGGTGACCATACAATATAATGATACAAAGACACTAGGAGGTGAGTATCAAGTTGCTAGGAGGGTGTCTTACTGCGAATTTGACCCTGTAACTAAAGCTATAAAAGATGCTGTAATCATTGCCAATTTCGCTGATGAGGGATTCAATAACACGATTCGGAAAGTGCTTTTTTATGAAGGTAAATTTAAGGTGATATGGGATGAACACGAAGGGGTATATAGCTTGCAGAATAAATCGAAAGTGAAATTGACAACTTATGATATAAATACTCAAAAATCTGAAACAAAGGAATTATTGGGCGAAGTAAAAAAAATGGAAGTTTTCACGGTTGTTTCTAATAACAATAAATATTACGCAGTGATTGCTGAGGAACAAGACAACCATCCAAAATTTTCGTTTAAAGTTTTTGACTCGAACGACAACATTCTATTGCAAAAAGAAAAAATTGACATTTATAAAGATGTGTTTAAATTGTATAGGTATTGTTTAACTGATAATGGCAATCTACTATTAGCTGTAAAATATGATATTGGTGTACGTAACCTATCCGGAATTGCAGTAAAGGCATTCACACCAAATAATGAAAAAACAATAATGCTACCTTCCCCGAAAAGTTACTTGAGTGATTTAATTTTTAGAAGTTCAGAAAGTGGTCAGTTGAAAATTGCTTACACCTATAGAGAATCAAAAAAGGAAACCTATGATGGATTTTTAATAGGCGAAATAAACGAAAACGATTTTACTGTCGAAAAATTTAAAAACATTGATGTAGAAATGGAATCACTTAGTTCTTTTTATCCTGTTCTTGAAAAACTCATAACCCTTCCCATTAACACGAACTATGTATTTTGTACCGCATACTATCCACCAAAGGGTTCTCGCAAGCTAAAAGGCACTCTTTTAAGAGGCATATTGTATAAGTTTGATGGGGACAATAAGTTATTACAAAGTACTGAAATAGACTATGAGGCATTTAACGATGGTGTCAGAAGTTCCTCAGACCCTTTTGGATTTGCTTCTACAATCAATTTTACAGTTTCTGAACATGATGCTTTTTATTTTTTAAATCTTAAAGGCAATCTTTTCAAGTATCTTATTAATGATCAGCCTTTATTGCTTGATAACAAGTTTACAGGAAAAGATATAATCTCCTTCAATTTGGGAGGATACGATTTTGGTGATGCTATTTACTTCAATAATAAACTATACTACTTTTCTTATAGTAAAACTTATAGCAAAGATTTTGGTTTATCAATATTCAATTTATAGGAAAATAGGATAAAATGTGATGAAGAAAGCAGAATGAACAGACGGCGACCCACCAAAAGTCCCTAATATACTATTTGTTCAAAATACCTTTTGGCCTATTTGCAGAAATGTTTATAATCAAAAAAATATTTTTGGATTAGAAAAAGCTGGTGAATTTAGAAAGGATGAGTATGTATAAAAAGAAAGCAATCTTACAATCCCTGTGTCAGTACTGACAACCTGTCCTAGTGGGCATTATGATGAATGTAAAACTGGAATACAACTATATGAACAATTTTTGAATAACCTCTCCATTTTCCCAAACTTAACGTTTACACTCTTATTTCCTACTCCTTTGCAATAGATCATACTGGATTCTTGAAAGGCTTTATTCTTATGAACATTTTCCATGTATAGCTTGATTTTCCATAGGCTTTCTATTTCTAAAGCAATTTCAGGGTTTGAAAACCCTGCGATGGCGTCACCAAGACAGAAAGAGAAACTGAAGGAGAAAGAGAAAGTCCGTTAAAGTCGGGTCTGTTTTCTTTCTCTTTTTGTTTATCCTTCTCTATCACGTTCTTATTAATTACAGGGTTTGAAAACCCTATGATAGCGGTCACAAAAAATCAGAATGGAAAGGAGCGAAAGCAAATTTCGAGTTCCGATTCTTTCTTATAGATGGGACGCTTAAAAATCATTTTAAATAATTTTCGTTGTATGGTAATTCAATAGTAGTTGTGAATATCTGTAGATAAATCTACTGAAACATAAAAGGTGTCAAGGTTTCTGTGTAATTCAGTTGCAAACTGCGAGTAAGCCGCTATTTCACTATCAAATTTTACAAACGCTAAATTATCCCTTCTAAGTTTATTTATTTCGACTTCAAAATTGAGTTTAATGGCTCTGTATTCATCAGCCTTAATTACTCTGCCTTTTAATACAATAGCCTAAGTAATTAAAAGTTTGTCAATTTCTCAGAACTTTGTACGAAAATTCTTTACTTCATTTTAAAATTAAAAAAATAATCTAACCCAAATAAGATTTTAATGATTTGCTATATCGTGTTTTTTGAAGTCTTTTTATAGCTCTTTCTTTTATCTGGCGGATACGTTCCTTTGTCAAGTCATATTTTTCTCCAATTTGCTCAATTGTTGGTCCATCTGTTCCATCCAATCCAAAATAGGCGCTTACAATTTCAGATTCACGAGGGCTTAATGACTTTAATATTCTCCTGATTTCCTCACGAAGACTATCCTTAATGACTGGCTCGTCAGTATCATTTGCTCCTGCGAGTAAATCTCCCATACTTAAATCCTCTGCTTCATGAACGGGAGCATCTAATGATGTATGTCGAGAGTTGGTGCTAAAAATATTTGCAATCTCTGTTTCTGACATCTCTAAAATGCCTGCTAATTCCTCAACAGATGGCTCTCTTTCATTCACTTGTTCAAACGCCATCATTGCTTTATTCGCTTTATTATAGGTCCCGATTTTATTCTGTGGAAGACGAACTAATCGCCCTTGTTCAGCCAATGCCTGAAGAATAGATTGTCGTATCCACCAAACGGCATACGAAATAAATTTAAATCCCTTTGTTTCATCAAAACGTTGAGCCGCTTTAATTAATCCTAAGTTTCCTTCATTAATCAAATCACTGAGGGTTAATCCTTGATGTTGATATTGCTTTGCTACAGAAACCACAAAACGTAAATTTGATTTGACTAACTTATCTAAAGCTTGTGCGTCTCCAATTCGTATTTTTTGAGCTAAAACGGTCTCCTCTTCTGCATTAATCATTGGTATTCTGCTGATGTCTTGGAGGTATTTCTCAACAGCTTGACTATCTCTGTTGGTTATCTGGGTTGCTATTTTTAATTGTCTCATAGTATAATATTGAGTAGGTTTTGAATTTTATGTAATGTTGCTAGTGACTAAACGTGGCTTCAGACTGTAAAATTATTCGAAGGAAACGAAAGCATGGTTAAAGAATTCCTATTTTGTATAACTTTATAATATAGGAATAAAATTTACAAGGTGTTTTTTAAAGCTTATCCTCTAATTTAAGGGCTATGAACTTTTGAACCTGCTGCTCTGTCATAGCGCCTTTAAGATTATTAATTTTAATGTCCTTTAATTCTTTAATACGCTGAGCTTGTGCAGATTTATTACCTTCAAGTACCTTTAAATTCTTTTGTAATATTTGATCCTCACTGATCAAAACACTCGTAATTCTTGAAAGTTGCATTTCACTTAGATTCAAATCAGCTATTTTCAAAACTGTAATGGCTTTTTTTACATTAGTAGAAAGTTCAGCGTTGGTGGATTGTGCAGAAAGCATCGAAAATGATAAAAATAAGAATGAGGCTAAAAAAAGTACTTGTTTCATAATTTATGGTTTTTGCTAGTTATAATGAATTTTACGTTTGGAAAGACGTAAAAGTATTACAGATTGTTAGTTTTTTCAGGGTTATTTTCTTAACGATTTGTTTATTCGCTAACCAAACGGGAAAATTGGCGTTTGAAAAAAAAAAATGTCGCCAAACTTGGCAACATTTAATAGAGGTTATTATGTTATGTGTTTTATTTAAATGTCAAAATACCTTGTTCAGTTTGAATCGGTCGTTGCAAAACTGCAACATGTCCTTTCATATCTCGTTTAGAACCTTTTTGAAAAAAGGTTAAAAGATATCTACCTGATCGAGGGCAAATAAATGAGAATGTTGTCCAAAACTCATTGGTATTCTCAGGCTTAAACTTATCTGTAATGAAATCGCCGACTCCTTCCATCCCTAATTTCATTTCAATTTTTTTAGCTTCGGGATCACCAATAACTGCAAATTGATACCATCTTCCGGCTTGAAGCTCCATAAAAATAGGGAATTCTGTATTCTTTTGCATGTTGATAGTCCCACCTTTATAAGTCACAAATCCATCTACTTTATACTTAGTATATAACTCTGTAATTTTATTCTCAAACTCTTTTGCTACCTCATCTTTAATTATTTGCTGAGCCTCTAACGAGAATGTAACAAAGAATAGAATGATTGAAAGTAATATCTTTTTAATATTCATATTGATTTATTTTTCAACAGTTTTAACTAAACAAATACCATGCCGCTATTCTCCTTAAAGTTGATTTGAGTTATACTAAAACATTGAAAATAAAGTAGTTGGCAATTCGTAAATTTATTAAGAATGCAGCCCTAATTTTAAAAAGGATAACCTAGAGCCAAGTTCCATAGCCCGTCCTTGTAAGTAAATTTATCAGTAATAAAACCATTATGCGATAATACATCCGGTCTTTTTATTGGGTAACCCCAATCGACCCTAAATACAAAAAAGGAGAAATCTAAGCGCAATCCTAAACCACTGCTCATAGCAATATCCTGCCATAAATAAGCCGGATCAAATTCGCCACCTTTTACACTGCTGTCCTTATTCGTCAGCCAAATATTTCCTGCATCAATGAACGCAGCACCCTTGAGATTAATCGCACCTGAGAACAATTTCAATAAATTGAAGCGATACTCTGTATTGGCTTCTAATTTCAAATCACCGGTCTTATCAAAAATAACAAAACTTGATTGCGTATTCGAATCTATAGATCGCCCTGGTCCTAAATGGCGCGATTGCCACCCGCGATTACTAAATGCCCCGCCAGCCGAATACTGTTTTATATAGGGTAATGTTACAGATCCGCCGACCGGAATACCAATTCCTACCATAATTCTATTAACCCATTGCGATTTTCGCCGATTAAAATATTTTCTGTAATCAATATCTGCCTTCACATAATGGGCAATTGCCTGAATGGTATCTTTGGCTACTTCCTTATAAAGTGTATTAATCCCTTTTAATAGAGTTCCCGCTTCTTCAACTCCGATTTTAACTGATGAAAAGTTTGAATAGGCCTTTTTAGGCTTGCTTCGATATTCAAATAACATATTCTCTCCTTCAATAATACTATTTGTAAACGTATGTTGCAGGTATGAGTTTGTTTTGCGCTTTTCTTTGAAGGCCGCACTTAGATATTTATCAGGTACTTTAGTAAGTGTCAAAAAAACAGGATTTAAACGCCAATTTTTTTGTTGCGTTTCTTGCCAGGTATATCCAAAACTTCCTGAAATATTGATAATCGTGTAGTTCGCAAGCCGTCTGATAAAACTATAATTTGCTCCAAGAATGGTATACGGCATATTTTTTTTGCTGAAAAGATTTTGATTAACGGGTACAATAAATTTTGGAAAAGTCAGGTTACTACTTAGCGTAAAACTATTTCCTGATTGATAAAATGTCTTGGTGCCCGTCAAAAAGTTATCATTTCTAAACTCGGTGGAATATGAAGCCCTAAACGATAATAAGTTTGCACCATGGGCCAAATTTCTATTCCTGAATGTAAGACCTACTCCGGTTCCTAATATATAATCTCCATCACTACTACTGACATCGGTTAATCCAACCAAATCCATCTTAGGTGACATGGTCAGTGTAATTATACAATTTAATTTACCTGATGAATCTTCAGGTTTTTCATATTGAATATTTACCTGTTGAAAAATTCCTAATTGGTTTAATCTGTTAATCGTAATTTCATAATCATTCGTGCTGTATGCATCACCGTTATGAATAAAAATATTACGCGCGATAACCTTCCTGTTTACAGGCAATGTTTTGTAACTAAACTGAATATCATCGAGTATATTTTCGATTATCGGTGCCGGGTTTTCACTTTCATTCGAAGCTGAATTCAGTATAACTTTCACCGAATTAATTTTATACAGTTGACCAAAGGTAGAATCTCTTGAACGTCCAATACGAAGATTTACATCAATAGTTTTATTCTCTGACTTTGTTTTGATAGTAGCTGCCTGCGCAAAAGGATCATCTAACAAACTTTTTATTTTTTCTTTGTTTGATGTATCTATTGTAAATGTAATATTATCTGACTTGAAATCATAATAGCCAACATTACGAATAATTTTATACAGGCGTTCGCGTTCTAATCCACAATTAATTTTGGTATAGGGTTCTCCTTTAATTAAAGTACTTTCCGCTTGATGCTCATTCACTATTGCTAATAACTGCTCATTTTCAGCATAGGTATTTACCTTTCTAATCACATAGTTTTTCCCGGCCTTAATTGTATAAATTACATTAACTGACTTTTTATTTTTTTGCTGAATTTCATAATCAACCGTTGCATAAAAATAGCCAAGATTGTCCATATATTGCTCCATGAATAATTTACTCCGTTTCACCAAATTAGAATCAAGTAACGCAGGCTTCTCTACTTTATGTTTTATAATCTTTGAATTGAGTGAATCCTTTTCATACTTATAGAAATTGTTGTTGTATTTCCATAATTTATATTTTGGCAAAAAATCTAAATCAAAAATATGCGTATTCGCAGCAGGATATGCTAAGGAAAGTATAACGCTTTCTGTTTCGCCTTTATATTTTAATGGCTTTTCTGTTTTAAGTATAAGTTTATTTTCATTCAGCAAAGTTTGATTTTGCGCCAAGTGTTTGGTATAATTGCAGGATGTCATATACAAGCAGCTTATACAAAGCAGACATACATAGGAGCCATATATTTTACGAAGATGAAGCAATACTTACAATATGATTACGAAGGCGCAAGTTAAACATATTCAATCATTAGACGATAAAAAATATCGTAACGAGCATCACGAATTTGTGGTGGAAGGAGAAAAAATGGTCTTGGAATTACTGCAATCAGAATTTCGGGTGCATCAAGTATTCGCCTTGCCTTCCTGGATTAGTGAAAACAACAAATTTCTCTCTACAATCAATACAGAAGTAATAGAACTATTTGAATTGGAACGAATCAGTTCTATGAAAACACCCAATAAAGTATTGGCGGTTGCGGGCATACCATTGGCAAAAAATACTGAAGCCAAATTAGCCTTATTGCTTGATGGAATACAAGATCCGGGTAACGTAGGCTCAATCATACGTATTGCGGACTGGTATAATATGGATGCTGTTTATTGCAGCGAAACATGTGCCGATGTGTTTAATCCAAAAGTCATACAAGCGAGTATGGGTAGTATATTTAGAATGCATGTAAAAGTATGTGATATCGAAAAATTATTAAACGAACAGAAAGACATCCCATCGTATGTAAGTGTTTTATATGGGGAAGATGTTAACTCATATTCAAAAATAAATAAAGGCTATATAATTATTGGCAATGAATCGAAAGGTGTCAGTCAAAAAATAATTTCATCTGCCACGCATAAAATTTCCATTCAAAGAAAAGGGCGGGCCGAAAGTTTAAATGCAGCAGTTGCAACAGGAATCATTTGCCATTGTATGTTGTCATAAAGTTATTCTATATTTGTGGCTAAACTAAAAAGTAACTCCTTAGGTCTGAGCCCAAAATTTAAAAACATGAAAAAAATATTTTTAATCGCTTTCATCCTTGTCTTAAATCTTCAATCTTTTGCCGGATGGAAAAAAGCGATGCTTCGAATTAAACATGAAATGGGCAGAAGCATTTCAGTAACTATTGATGGCCGAAAATTTGATAAAATTGCCCGCTCAATTACCGTAGGCGATTTAACTCCGGGTTTTCACAGAATCAAAATTTTT
>JANNYV010000247.1:0-1821 GCA_031410275.1 Bacteroidota bacterium | reverse complement strand
CTTTGACACTTTTGCATCTTCATTGAGAATCACTGTATCAATTTTTGTCAGAGGGCCTTTGTTTAATGTGAGTACTGCATTTAATTTATCATCGTTCATGTTTACACTATCCAAATACACCGAAGCAAAAGGATATCCGTTGTCTTCGAAGTAGCGGATTATTTTTTCGAAGACAGGAACTATCTTTTTCACTTCAACGCTCTTGTTGAAATAGTCTTTTTCATTAAACCCAGATTGCGTTAAAAGTGATGAAGGGATATTTTTATTTTTCAATATTGCCCATGTATATTTTTTTCCGACAATAACTGTTGCGCCTGCCCTTGTTTCATCCCATGTCAATGAATCAATACTCGCTGTTAAATAGCCTTGTTTATATAATTCCGCCAGCGCTGCTTGCAAGGCTTCTCTACAGCTGATGAACGAATTAAATTGGGTGGGTATCTTAGTCAATGAATAGAATGAATCGTTCTCGCCTCTTAGTTTCAAAGAAAAAGACTGTGCATTTATGTTTGTAAAAATGAACAAGAAAAAACAACAGATATAAATTATTTTTTTACTCACTGAAAATTTGAAGGCAATCGTTTTTTATTTATTGTACTGCAAAGAAACTACTTTTACAGCTATTCTTATTTGAAGTTCATGGCGGGCATTTATATACATATTCCTTTTTGCAAAAAAGCATGTCACTATTGCGATTTTCATTTTTCTACTTCCTTGCAATATAAAAACGAACTAATCGAACATTTATTGAAGGAGATTGAACTTCGGAAAGATTACTTGAATGGAGAAAAAATTGAAACCATTTATTTCGGCGGTGGCACACCTAGTATTTTATCTGCAACTGAATTGAATTTGATATTCGATAAAATTAAAGAATGTTTTGAAATTGATCATTCTATTGAATGTACACTCGAAGCCAATCCGGATGATATTACTGCTGAAAAAATTGTGGAATTAAAACAAGTCGGAATAAACAGATTGAGTATAGGTATTCAAAGTTTTTATGATGAAGATTTGCAATACATGAATCGCTCGCATGATGCGCAACAAGCTGAGAGATGCATTGCCATTGCGCGTGAGGGTGGTATTGAAAATTTCAGTATTGATTTAATTTTTGGGTATCCGTTATTGACAGATGAAAAATGGAAAAAAAATATTGAAACTGCCTTGCAGTATAAAGTTCCACATCTTTCTTGTTATGCCATGACGATTGAACCACAAACAGCATTGGCCTCATTTATTAAACAGAAAAAAACTCCTCCTATCAATCATGAACAAAGTGCGAGCCAATTTGACTATTTGATGAATGTATTGCAAGAGAATAATTATGAGCATTACGAAATTTCAAACTATGCATTACCTGGTAAACGGGCAAGACATAACAGCAATTATTGGAAAGGTATTTCTTATTTGGGTATCGGGCCTTCAGCGCATTCGTTTAGCGGTGAAAGCAGGCAGTGGAATGTGGCCAATAATGCGCAATATATAAAATCACTAAGCGAAAATAAATTACCTTTTGAAAAAGAAATACTGACCACAGCGCAACAATTAAACGAGCGCATCATGACTTCATTGCGAACTGTTGAAGGATTGAATCTTGAGTTTATAAAAAATAAATTGAATGAACAGCAATATGAAGATTGGAATAAAACTGTCGAACATTTTTTGAATGATGGTATGTTACTTATCGAACATGATGGGCTTAAACTAACACAAAAAGGGAAATTGTTTGCCGATTATGTGGCCGGAGAATTGTTTATGGAATAGGCATAAGTTGTAAGGCGTAAGTCTGTTCATAAGATAAATCCCCGAACATCTGAC
>JANNYV010000246.1:0-11542 GCA_031410275.1 Bacteroidota bacterium | reverse complement strand
AATTTTGACAAATGTAACGGTAAAAATGTAAAAAATAATTTTTAAGTCTGTTGTGGTCTAAGAAGACAATGTATGTTTGCGGGCGTGAAATAAGTTCAAACCACGCTCATCAAACAAAAATATTCTAACGGATTAATCCTTTGCAGTTCATTTATTTTGGCAGGTGCCATGGGTAATTTAATTGACAGTTTGTTTTACGGAAAAATATTTACTGAGAGTAGTTTTCATATGTCGCGAATGGTTCCTTGGGGACTAGGTTATGGCGAATTGCTTCATGGCAAAGTAGTTGATATGCTTTACTTTCCCATACTCAGTGGTACGTTTCCATCTTGGTTTCCTATTTGGAAAGGAGAGTCATTCGAATTTTTCAGACCGGTATTTAATATTGCTGATTTTGCGATTTCGTTCGGCGTGATTACAATTTTAGTTTTTCAAAATAAATTATTGCATAAAAAAACGACGGAACAGGAAGTCGTTTTTGAAGAGCCAATAACAGTAGACTTACCTGATGAAGAAATAGCTTCTTGAGTTTTACCCCGCAATTTTTTTACCTCGTTTTACTTCCAACGCTTCAATTAAAAGATATTCATCGTCTGATAATTCCCGTGCATCAATTTCAATATCTTCATTTAATACAATATAGGTTTCACTTACTAACTTTAAATGTGAGGGTAGGGCGGCATTCATTACATCACCTTCTGTGCACATATAATATGAGGCCATCCATTCCCAAAATTTTAATTGTGTTTGTGTAACTACCGGTTCCTCATCTAATAGTGTTCGTATCGGTTTCACTTCATAGAATTCAGGTTTGTTAGCATGAATATTTTTGACAAGACCACTGTATATTTTTCGTTTCCCGAATTGGACTTCTACCCGGCAACCAATTTTTACTTTCCCTTGCAATTCAATAGGGATGCCGAACGTATAATTTCGTTCAAGTGAAAGGGGTAATATGATGTCGGCATACATGATGAAAGAAGTTATTTGGTTATTAGATTATTTTAATTCATGCGTTGAACCTTACGTCTCTTTTGCCATTCCTCAGCAAAAGCCCACACTGTATTTTTATCATGTTCCCTGCTGTAATTTAAACAAGCCTGCATATATTCTTGGGTGTAATTTCGAAGCGAATCTAAATCTTTTTTCTCTAAGCCTTTACATGAAACAGGCGGAAGATATATGGCCCTGTTCCATCCGGGAGTAAACTGCATGAGCTTCGAAGGATGTAAGCGTTTGGCCGTATCAATAAACAAGATGGGCAAGATGTCTGTCTGTTGCAAAATGGCTAATGAAAAACATCCATCCTGAAATGGTAATAAATTTTGAATAGGTGTGTTTGAAAAAGTGCCTTCGGGAAAAATGACAATCGAGTTGCCTTTGTCTAATTCTGTTTTCATTTTTCTGAAACTTGTTGCACGGGCGGCGAGTGAACTTCTGTCGACCGTTATGACCACCGCTTTATAAATGATGCCGTAGACCGGTGCTTTTTCAATCTCTTTTTTACCTAATGTTTTAAATACATGAGGAATGCTGGTATAAATAATAGCAGCATCTAAAAAGGATTGATGATTCGGTGTGATAATATAACTGTTTGCGAAATTTATATTGCGCCGGTTATAATTTTTAGGGATCACACCAATTAAAATAAACCAAGCATTGCTGATAATTTTCATCAACCAAAACATACCAGCGTCTGTTACAGAAGCCGGAAAAAGAAGCAACACTAACGTGATAGGAAACGAAAGAATAATCAGTACTGCAAATACGATGCAGGCATATAAGAAGTAAGGGAAATGAAGAATATTTTTTAGCAAACCGGTAGTTTTATTGTATCGAAGAAGAATCTGACATTGGATTCGTAGCGTCCTTTTTCTCATTCATTTTCTGCGCCTTCATGCCAATATCCAATAACTGAATGAGGGCATTTTCATTTTCATTACTAAGGAACATTGCGCCTTCAACATGCACTGCATTATTTTTCATCTTGCCACCATAAAATTCTATATAGGTAAATAATTTTTTCGCCTCAATCATAAATTCTTCCTCTTCCTTCGATTCAGGTTTTGAAGGAATACATTGCATCACCCTTTTTATATCAACATACAACACCATCGGGTTAGAAAAATGACTCCATACCGAAGCCGGAATAGAATGGTTGTCATTGCTTTTCCCGCTGAGGTAGGCAGATGATAGAGTTGCATCAGATGAATAAACCAAAGCCTTTTTATCAAAGGCCAATCCGCTTTTCGAATTTGTATTCGGAAGACTATAGGAGCTACCGTTTTTTGTCAACATATTATTTTTAACGCCGATACCCAATAATTTCTCAAGACCTTTCTCGTCTTTAATGCCCATGGCAAAAGTCAAATTCATATCCGGCGACCTGTCTGAATTTTCATCATAGTCTACTGTATCTATTTTTGCTTTCATTTTCATATCAGTGATAGCAGCAACCAAATCACCTGTAAAGGTTGAACTGATATTATCCATGCTGGTCCCTGCCATGCCTAATCCCATATTTAGCAAGCCGTCTAATCCAAATTTTTTCAGGTAAGCTTGTATCATTTCCGGGTTTAAATTATACGCAGCTATCATATCAATATCATTTGAAGGAATTTTTTTTATCAAATTCAAATCAATATTTTTCGGAGCATATTTTTTATAAATAGAAGCCATTTCATTACTCATATAATAATCCATTTCCGCACTTGCTTTGCCTTTTTCAAAATCGATACCCAATGCCAACCCTGATTCTTTGAAATACTCCATTTTAATAAACGGGTTCGACGAAGGGTCTGCATTATTAGTATACAACTCTTCATAATTCATCCAAACACTGATATCATGCCCATCATTTTGTAAGGTTTTAAAATGCGCATTCGATAGAATTGAATTGCTTTTAGACATAGAGAAAATGTCTTTCAATTCAGTTTTGAGCGATTCAAGATTATTTAAGTCAACTGAAACTGCATTGCTGTCAGAACCGAATGATGTATGCAATGGATAGAAGAGAGCAGCTTCTTTATTCCATGCGGTAAGCATTTTATGTTCAATGAGTGCTGATGAGTATCCTTCTCCTTTTTCTGTTGAAATGCCCGGGTATGTTTTTTGTAAAAAGGCTTCAAATTTTTGAGCATCTTTCATACCGGCCACAATACAAGAAGAACTTTCCTTTAATTGTTTCCCATTCAAATAAAAATAAACTGTTGAGCTTTGATTTAGACCAATATTCGAAATGTCTTTCATGGCATTTTTCGAATCTTCATTGCCCATATTTTTTTGCATATTCTTGAAAAGTTCACTACCGGTGAGTGCATTCCAAATTAATTTCTTTCCCATTTTATTCATGTCAATGGCACCGACTAATTGTGCATTCTTGGGAATATATTTTGCATGATCAGGAATTTTATTGCATGAAAAGAGCAGTGCTGTAAATGCGAGGAAGAGCAAAAATTTAATTTTCATTTTGTTTATTTTTTCAAAAGTAGGTAAAAAAATCAGATGCCCGATATTGGATGTTCGATGTTCGGGGGATTCTCCAAATTATTAGAATCTCCCACTTTCTTATTCCTTATTTCGTATTTTTTATTCTGACTTCGATGTAAGCCGAGAAGAGTAGTACAACCCATAACGCATTAACTCGTAACTCGTAACACTTCAATCATCTCCTCGAGCCTCATTTTTTTCTGCTCACCGCTTGTAAAATTTTTCAGGCTAATGACATTCTCTTTCTTTTCATCTTCACCAATCATGGCAATATAATGCACATTGCGTTTGTTGGCATACTTGAGTTGTTTATCAAATTTTACAGCATCAGGAAATAATTCGCATGAAATACCTTGAGCTCTTAATGCGTGTAAAATTTCTATATTTCTTTTTTCAAATTCAACTCCAAAATTTACCAACATCACTTTGACAGCGCTCGTCAATGTTGCAGGAAATAAATTCAGTTCATCCATCACATCATATATTCTATCCACACCAAATGAAATGCCGACACCGGGAATATTTGGTACGCCAAACAATCCGGTTAAATCATCATACCGGCCGCCACCGCCGATACTACCCATTTGTATCCCCAATGGTTTTACTTCGAGAATGGTGCCGGTATAATAATTGAGTCCGCGTGCAAGGGTCACATCAATTTTAATCGTAGAAAAATTTGCAGTCAAATATTCTATTTCGGTAATCCCTTCTAATCCAATGGCAGTTGTTGCGAACAAGGTTTTCAATTGTTGCAATATTGCTTCATTCGTAAGACCTTGCTGCGCAATACGTAAATACTGATTAATGATTTGAACAGATGGTTCATCATTTCCTCTTGTTCGCAATTCTTCATTTACTTTTTCCAATCCTATCTTATCTAGTTTATCGATGGCAATGGTGATGGCAGTCATTTTTTCAATACCGCCACATAATGTTGCTAAGCCAGCCAATATTTTTCGGTTGTTGACACATATCTCAACATTGATTCCTAATTTTTCAAAAACTTCTTTGTAAATGTTGATGAGTTCAATTTCATTAAACAAGGATTGGCTTCCTACCACATCTGCATCACATTGTGTAAACTCGCGATAGCGCCCCCGTTGCGGACGATCGGCGCGCCATACCGGTTGTATCTGATAACGCTTAAACGGAAATGTAAGTTGCCCGTGATTCATGGCAACATACCTTGCAAACGGAATGGTCAAATCGTATTTCAAGGCACGTTCGGTAATGCCTTTCACATTTTTACCTTCCAATACTTTCTTAAAATCTTCATTTGCCTGCGCATGTTTTTCTTCCCGTTCGAAACCGTTATTCAAAATTTTAAAAATCAATTTATCGCCTTCTTCGCCATACTTTCCCATCAGGGTCTCAATGTTTTCAAAGGCCGGTGTCTCTAATGGTTGAAAGCCATATAGTTCAAATACTGAACGAATGGTATCAAAAATATATTGTCGTTTTTTTACAATTTCCGGTCCAAAATCTCGGGTGCCTTGAGGCAATGTTGGCTTCATTTAAAAATAGTTCTTGCCGGCAAAAATAATCAATTGATGTTTACGTTTGTTTGTATATTTACCGCTTATAAATTTTTGTATGAAGAAAATCATTTGTTCCTCACTTTTTTTATTGTTCGCAGTACTTTCATTCGCTCAGGTCGGCTCTGTGAAAGGCTTTGTGTATGATAAGGCAACGGGTGAGCCTTTGCCGGGCGTGAGTGTAGGCATTAAATCGCTTAAAAAAGGTGCACAAACAGATGTGAATGGTTTTTTTAATATTCCTAAATTGCCTGTAGGCAAATATACCGTGACAAGTACTTTTTTAGGTTATGATATGAATGAAATGGGAATAGAAATTTTGGTGGATGAAATCATTTCAATCAAAATTAATTTAACCAAAAAAACAAAGGAATTAAAAGGAGTCAGCATTTCAACAAGGCGTGAAGAAAAAACCTTTGATACTAAAGTTGGGATGACACGGATTACACCAAAGGAATTAAAGCTCATGCCTTCTATTGGCGGAGAGCCTGATATTGCGCAGTTTTTGCAAGTAATGCCGGGTGTTATTTCTACCGGTGATCAGGGCGGGCAATTATATATCAGAGGAGGCTCGCCTATACAAAATAAAATTTTATTAGATGGTATGACTATCTACAATCCCTTTCATTCGATTGGGTTGTATTCGGTATTTGAAACCGATGCCATTCGTAGTGCCGATGTGATGAGTGGTGGCTTTGGTGTTGAGTATGGCGACAGAACTTCTGCGATTGTGAGTGTCACAACCAAAGACGGAAACAAAAATAGGCAATCCGGAAAAATTGCCGTGAATCCAATTCTGGCAAAAGTATTTTTAGAAGGACCTATCATCAAAGCAAAAGGAGATAGCTCTACAACCATTACCTATATCGCCTCATTAAAACATAGTTATTTAAAATCTACATCAAACGCATTATATGGGATGATGGGAGAACCTTACAAAACAAAATTGCCTTATACATTCACCGATGCATACGGAAAAATAAATGTCAATTCTACGAACGGAAGTAAAATAAGTTTATTCGGTTTCAATTTTAATGACAGAGTAAATTATACTAATGTATCTGATTTGAAATGGAATAGTTATGGCGGCGGTGCAAATTTTGTCGTCACACCGGGAAGCTCTCCTTCATTGGTATCGGGTGGGTTTTATTATTCGGATTATAAAATTAGTTTGACCGAATCAAATAATAAACCACGTGAAAGTGCTATTGGTGGCTTCGATGCAAACATTGCCGTGACCACTTATTTTCCGAATCACAGTGAAATGAAATATGGAGTTGAGTTTGTTGGTTTTAAAACAGCCTATCAATATTATAATTTTGTCGGCATTCGCACACAACAAAATGATTATACGACGCAACTCGGTGGCTTTTTAAAATTGAAGAAAAGTTTCGGTGATAAATTAATTATCGAACCCGGTATTCGTTTGCAATATTACGCCTCATTACCTGTCGCCAGTTTAGAGCCTCGTATCGCTTTGAAATATAATGCCACAAAATCGATTCGATTTAAAGGGGCGGCGGGCATCTATTCTCAAAATATTATTTCATCAAAATCGGATAAAGATATCGTCAATTTTTTTACCGGCTTTTTAACAGCACCTGATTTTGAAATTGAAAAACCGGGTGGTGGTATTGCTCCCGACAATATTCAAAAATCATATCATTTGATTGGTGGTGTGGAAGTAGATGTAAAAGATTTTGATTTCACATTAGAACCTTGGTATAAATATTTTGGACGGATCATTACCATCAACCGGTATAAATTATTACCTACGGATCCTGATTTTACAATCGAAACCGGTAAAGCTTATGGGCTTGATATCACCTGCAAATATGCAAAAGGACGAAAATATTTTTGGGCCGTTTATTCCTATGGATATGTCGACCGTTATGACGGCAAGCAAACTTATCCAACGCCTTTCGACAGACGTCACAATGTAAATTTATTAGCCTCCTATACCGCAGGAAAAAAATCGGATTGGGAATTTTCTGCACGATTTAATTATGGGTCTGCATTTCCATTTACACAAACGCAATCATTTATCGAGAAAATTGATTTTAGCAATACCGGTATCGGCACAAATTACTTGACACAAAACGGAAGCTTGAATATCTTATATGCCGACAAAATAAATGGTGGTCGTTTATCAGATTATCATCGCTTAGATATTTCGATGAAGAAAAGATTCAATACCGGAAACCATACTTCGCTCGAAGCCTCGGGTAGCATCAGTAATGCATATGACAGGCAAAATATTTTTTATATTGATCGTGTGACCAATAAACGGGAATATCAACTTCCAATTTTTCCAAGTGTTGGCCTTTCTTGGGCATTTTAATTTAACTCAATAACATGCAATTGAACAGGATTCTTTCGTTCGTCGGCCTCTTAGTATGTTTGCAATTTTCCTCGCTTCACGCGCAACGCAGCATTCGGTTTTCCGAAACAAATTATCGTCTGAAGGAAGCTGCGAAATATGTAGATATGCAGTATTATCAGCAGGCTTATTATTTGCTGAATGATTATCTAACACATTTCAGACAAGATAATAGAGCCATGCAGGAAATAGATAATCAAACGGCACTTTATTATATTAATTTGTGCGCACTCAAACTTGACAAACCTCATGCAGCAGAAAATTTTAAACGTTTTTTAAATGAAACACCTTTTAATCAGTTGAAGCAAATTGGGAATTTTCAATTTGCAAAATATGAATATGAACACAGTCAGTTTGAAGCGGCTATTAAATATTATGAGGCCTGCGGTATTGATTTTTTAACCAATGAAGAACTTACGCAACGAAATTTTGAATTGGGTTACTCGTATTTGGTGACACAACATTTAGATAAAGTAGAACCTTATTTTCAATCAGCGAAAAATATTCCGGGTGATTATTTTAAACCGGGAAATTATTATCATGGCTTACTTGCTTATTATAAAAAAAATTATACTGAAGCAAGAGAAAGTTTTAATGCCGTAAAAGATGATGAACGATATAAAAAAATTATTCCTTTTTACCTGACAGAAATTGATTACATGACAGGCGAAAAAGAGAAGGCGTTGTCAGCGGCATTGGAATATTTAGCAGCATCGGATAAGCTTTATTATGATCATGAATTAAATCAGATGGTCGCACAAATTTATGGTGAGCAGGAAGATTTTACGAATGCAGAATTGTATTATACCAAGTATATGACGCAATCGAAATCAGTTCGCGATGAAGATTATTTTAAATTAGCCTATTGTCAGTACCAACAAGGGAAAATAGAACAAGCCATTCCGAACTTCGAATTAGTATCAAACAGTGATGATGCGCTTTCGCAATACAGTGGTTATTTGCTGGCAATTTGTTATCTGAAAAATGGCGATAAGGAAAAAGCATATGATGCGTTGGAGAAAACGAAACAAAAAATTTCGGACGCTTCGCAAAAAGAAATGCTGGAGTTTACAATGGCTAAATTGAGTTATGATAAAGGCGATGACAAAACAGCCTTAGCACAGTTAAATGCATTTAGTAAAGCATTTCCCAACTCAACTAATTTTGATGAGGCCAATGAATTAATTGCATTTTTAAATATTAAATACGACAACTTTAATGATGCCGTGATAGCGATGAATAAAATGAAAAACATTTCATACAATTTAAAGAAAGTGTATCAAAAATCAAATTATGCAAGAGGCATACAAATGCTGAAAGATGAAAATCCTGAGCTGGCCATTTTTAATTTTCAAGAAACAAAGAAATTTCCGATCGATATCAATACAGTTTCTTTATCAGATTTTTGGCTGGCAGAATGCAACTACAGATTGGGCCGATACACCGAGGCATTCGCAAATTGTGATTTGTTTTTAAATAAGGCTGATACGATTTCCATGCCTGAGTATACAAAAAATACACATCTGACAAAGGCCTATATTTACTTTCATAACGGAGAAAATGAAAAATTGTTTGGGGAATATGCCGTGGCCACGAATGATACAAATACCACCGATTTGTTATCACGAATGGGGACTACAAAATCGAATTATGTACCCGAAAAAATCCCGGTGGTCGAGAATGATCCTTATGTATTGGTGTATAATTTACCAGAGCAAAAGATAGATTTTGTATACAAGCCGATTCCGCTGAAACCTTTGGCTATTAATACTGAAATAAGGCGCGAAGACCAAACAAATTTTGTACAATTCGGATTAGGAAATTATACCTCGCTCGATATGCGTGCCGGATACAATTTCGACAATCTGTTGATGTCGCCTTTGTATATTGATTTTAATCATTCAGCTTCGACCGGAAAAATAGTAAACCAAAACGTAAACAAAACGCATGTCGGTGCATACAAGCATTTCGATATAAAAGAACATGCGGTTGAAACTTCATTGGCGTTCGATAAAAACAAACAGTATTATTATGGATATGATCATACTCTTTACAAGTATGATGCAGCGCATATTAAGCAAGTATTTTTAAATATAGAATTGAGTGCGCATATCCTTCCGTTGAAAGAAAATAAATATAATGTTCAATATCATGCAGATGTGTATACCGGTTTTTATACAGATAAATTCGGCGAAACAGAATTGACAGCAAAACTGGATGCATCTTTTTCAAAGCAATTGAAATCTGATTTGTTGGCTCATTCAGATATTGTGATTGACGGCAATATTTTCTTAAAGACCGGTGTTCGAAATACGCAACTCAACTCTATTATTTCTTGGCAACCGTCTGTTACCAAACAAATAAATAAGTTCAGCATCAAAGCCGGATTGTATCCAACCTTTGGGCGGAAAGTATATTTACTTCCTGACTTGTTGGTTCAGTATCCATTGGCAAAAGATTTGGCGCTGTTAGAACTGGGTTGTGAAAGTAAAATTCGTTTAAATACATTTAAACAACTGACAGAGTTAAATCCTTTTATTGGAGACTTTAATAATTACCGAGAAGAGCAATCAAAAAATACTGAAATTTTTGCAGGGCTAAATGGTAATTTTTGGAAAAACTGTAGTTACTCAACTCGCGCAGGAATTGCTGTGTATGAGAACCTTCCACTTTTCTTAAACGACACCGCCTTTGATTACAAACAGTTTCATGTCTTGTATGAATCACAAGCCACAGCTCTACTGTTTGATGCATCACTCAACTATACAATTAATACCGAAATGCAAGCCGGGGCGAAAATAAATTTACGCCCGATATTAAATTTAAATGAAAATAAAGAAGCATGGCATTATGTGCCTTCGTCACTCGCCTTTTACGCCAAATTCAAGGCCACTAAAGATGTACTCCTCAGTGCCAATTTCTTTTTGATGGCCGGTTCTAAAATCATTAAGAAAGATGCTGTGGTTAATAATCCTTATATCAAAACGTCAGCGCCGGGAATGGATATGAATGTATCTGCAAAATACAGCTTCAATAAAAAATGGAATGCAGTCATTGATGTGAATAATTTGTTCAACTCTCATTATCAGCGCTGGTCGGGCTACCCAATGTATGGTATCAATGCGATGCTAAGCCTTATTTACTCATTTAAGCCAATACAAGCACATCTCTAAAATGGTATACTGTGGCATGAAGTTTACATTATTTTGTAAGCAGCCATAAACAATAATTTTTTCATCACAGTAAAAATCCTACATTTACAAACACAATTTTCTTTCAATTCAAGGTAATGGACATAAATAAATACATCGGAAAATTTCTTCTAAAAAATAAATATTGCAGTTTGCCAGGCTTAGGAGTTTTCGATTTAAAGAAAGAATCTGCCAAACTAAATTCTTCGAATGAAACCATCGCTCCACCTTCGTATAAAGTTACATTCACACCCGTAGGAAGTATCGATGATACCTTTGCATCCTTTATTGCAACAGCAGAAAATGTTAGTATCAGTAATGCATCAAATAATATTCGTGAGTATTGCAAGGCTGTAAAAGATGAATTGGGAAAGACAGGAAAATATGAAATAGATTTTCTCGGCCGCTTTTCGATGGCGAATAATAAAATTGTGTTTCAACAATCAGATGAGTTAGACTTAGGAGTAGAACCCGCACCCTTAGCGCCTTTGGTAGAAAAACCAAAATCACCCGAAACGCCTGCATACAAACCGGATTACAGTTATCCACCTGCAAACCAAAAGCGAGGAATTCCTGTATTAAAAATCGCCTTGCCAATTGCGCTTCTTATTTTATTGATAACAGGCGCTTATTTCGGATATGATTTTTATAAAAAAAATCAGGTTGAAACAATTCCGGTAGAAGAACCTACTCAAGTAGATACACTCGCTACTGTGATAGATTCGAATGCAACACATACAACAGATTCTTTAATCAATTCAACAGACTCACTACGAGTTAAAGATTCATTGTTACATGCAGATTCGCTCGTGAACACACCACATGCCACAACGACAACTCCTGTATCTGCAAACGGTTCGTATAATGTAGCGGTGCTTTCATTCGACAACCAGGCAAGTGCTGATAGCAAGGCAAAGAAATTGAAAGGTTATGGTAATAATGCATCC
>JANNYV010000245.1:0-8770 GCA_031410275.1 Bacteroidota bacterium | reverse complement strand
ATAGTTCTAAGGGCATTCCGGAAAGTAATTGTATCGGTCGTTGTGTGCCCCTTAATGGTATTGATAATCGCCAACACAGAATCTGCTGGACTTTGTTGAGCGTTCATCAGTTTGGAGGCAAGTATAAACATAAAGAGAAATAAAAAGAATTTACTCTTTCTTAAATGCAAAAATGTAAAAGGGTGGTTCATAGGAGGGGTTACAATTTACATTCACAAGATATACATTTTATCGGATGCGGAAAATTTTGATGAATGTATTTTGAATTTCTTATCACACAATGCTAGTTCTTTTTTTTGCAATGATAATTGTATTTGACTCTTCAGTTCCGTTCGCCTTCATAAGATTTTTATAGACTAAATCGATCATCTCAAATTCATTTGCAAGCAATTCGTTTTTTAAAAAGTTTACGGTATGATAATAAAAATAAGTTCTGTCGCCGGTACTTCCGGTCAGATAACCTGATTCGCTTTGATCACTATCGACAAAACTTAAATAAATGATTCCATTTTCGTTTAATAAATTCGAGGCGTCTTTTAATAATTTAGAGATATCAAATTCAGACAAGTAAGGAAGGCAAAAACCGCTGATAATTCCATCAAACTGTTTTTCTATTTGATGTATCTCTCTGCTGTCCATATTTGAAAAGTGGGCTGTAGGATTATTTATTTTAGCTAAGGCCAGCATATTCTGTGATATGTCTATGGCATCAATTTTAAAATCAGGTCGTTTGCCAATTAAATATTTTGTGATGTTTCCCGGGCCGCAACCAATTTCGAAAATAGAAGGATTTGATTTTGGGATAAGTTCACAGAATTTGTCATAGGTATCGTTGTACAAATCTAATTGCATAAATTTGTCTTCATATAATTTGGCGACTTTATCCCACGTTTCAAATGTCTCTTTATATGGATTCATTGTTGTGTTATGATTTGTTACAATTTAATTTTAGGTAGTAATTCGTGATGGGTTAAATCGTATTGTACAGGCACTAAGGATGCATATCCATGTGTTAGAGCCCATACATCTGTATCCTTTCCTTTATCTCGATTTTGAAATTCGCCGGTGAGCCAAAAATATTTTTTCCCGGTTGGGTCTACACGCTCCACAAAATTTTCATTCCATTTTGCATTTGCCTGCCTGCATGCTTTTATACCTTTAAATTTGTTGATGGCAATTTTTGGAATATTAACATTATACAAAGCCTTTTGCGGAATTTGAGCGTTTATCATTTTATGAATAATGTCATTTGCTACTTGTTGAGACAATGAAAAGTCAGCATCAAAACTATAGTCTTCAAATGAAAATCCAACTGCCGGTATCCCTTCAATGGCAGCTTCCATCGCAGCACTCATCGTTCCTGAATAAATGACATTGATTGACGAATTTGATCCATGGTTGATACCGCTAAAACAAAAATCAGGTTTCCTATGAAGCACTTTGTCGACAGCTATTTTTACACAATCGACAGGAGTACCCGAACATTGATAGGCTTCTACATCACCAAAAAGATTAACATGATTGAGACGCAAAGGTTTGCCAATGGTAATGGCATGACCCATGCCCGATTGTGGTGCATCAGGTGCAACCACAACAACGCGGCCATATTGCTTAGCAACTTCGATGAGTGCAGCAATACCCGGTGCGGTAACACCATCATCATTAGTAATAAGGATAGTAGGCTTGTCAGTATTCTTCTTTTTTGATTTTGTTTGTTGAGGCACGTTGAACTATTTTCAGCAAAGCTACTCTTCTGAAATGATAAATTATGAATGATAAATTATGAATTTCAAAACTCTAAATTATCAATTGTCAATTAATCTACAAATCTGCTTTCAATATTCTTCTTCGTAAAAGCAAATAATATAAAGCAATATAAAAAATACTCATTCCAATAAGAAGATAAACAGGTGCTTCGGGTTTGGCATTTCCACCTATTGCATTTAATGCTTTTAATATCTTTAATGGAAGCAATTCATCACTACATTGAAGAGGCATCAGGTTACCTATATATGTTTGAAATTTCCAGTTGATTAATCCTGAAATGATAGACTCCATCAAAAAGTAGGCAAGAAGTAACATCACAGACAAACCCGAACGTTTAACAAAAAATGCAAGAAAGGCCGCAAAGGAAAGATAATTGAGCGTATATAAAAATACATAGCCAACCTTTTCGAAATTCTCTAAAGGATTACCCTCCCCATTTGCAAACCCAAAAATAAATCCTGTTAATATAAACAAGATTGTTGCGGCTAATGTGATAGAAAGAACTAAGAATGCTTTTGCATGTAAAAAGTCTATCCGCTCCATACCATCAATGATATGTTGCCTATTCGTTCGATACGAAAATTCATTGCTAATAGAAATGATAATAAATACACATAAGAAGACCACGAACCAACTATAGAGATAACCCATATTGCTCCATATCTCCGGGAAGGAATATGTACTCGACAGCAAATTTCCGGCTCCGCTCCCCAAGGATATAAAACTTTTGTTCACACCGTAATTCCATAACAGAAATAAGCCGGCAAATAAACCACTCAATATCCAAAAGGTTGTATATCTTCTTAATTTCAGCCATTCAATTTTTAGTAAGTGCATAGTATATCTTCTTTATTTAATTTAAATTTTTGGTACGTGTTACGGGTTCAAGAGTTACGCGTTATGAATGCTGTTTTGGACTGTCATTCTGAAATTGGCTGATATAGTTCCTTTCGATTGTGTAATAATTTGATTTGTCATTTACTGCCAGCTGCCAATTTGGATCTGTCATTTCTCATTACTAACTACTCACTACTAACTACTCATTCCTTTGTCATCTCCATAAATTTACTTTCTAAACTTCGCTTCCTTTTCTGTAAATGATTTAGTACAATGCCATTCTCAAAACAATATTTATTTAAGTCTTCTGCAGTCATATTATTCTCAAATGAAACCTGCACGAAATTTTCAACTCTGATGTTTTTTATCTCTGAATGTTTCTTTAATACAATAGCTAAAGCGTCATTATTTGAGGCGCCAAGTTCCATCCAATCTTCGTCACTCATAACATCTAATACAGGGCCTGAACTTAACAAGTTGCCGGATTTTAAAATAGCGACATTGGTGCAAACTTTTTCTACTTCATCTAATAAATGACTCGCCATAATAATGGTAATACCTTCTTTGCTTAATTGTTTTATCAACTCGCGAATTTCTGAAATGCCTACCGGATCAAGGCCATTCGTTGGTTCATCTAATACAAGTATATCAGGGTTCCCAAGTAATGCACCGGCAATGGCCAAACGTTGTTTCATACCGAGTGAAAAGGTGCTGAATTTTGTATGCCGCCGTTCGTATAAGTTCACTTTTTTTAATACATTATCAATATCATCAAACCCCCGTTCTTTTATATTGGCACTAATCACCAAATTATCATAGGCCGTCATGTAATGATAAAAATTTGGTGTTTCTAACAATGACCCAATATGTTTTCTGGCATTTGTCGCGGTAGTATAATTTGCCCAATGATAATCACCACTGTCTGCTTTTAATACATCTAATAAAATGCCGAGCAAAGTTGTTTTCCCACTTCCATTTGGTCCGAGAACGCCAAATACACAGCCTTTTGGTACATTAAATGAAACTCCTTTCAATGCTTTTACCGGACCATAATCTTTTGCAATAGAATTTATCTTCAACACATTCTCCATGTATTTTTATAGTTTAGTTGACAAATGTAATGTCTTCAATTTTATTGAATGAAACCAAAAAGTATAGATGGAAAATAAAAACGGTTGAAAGGCGTAGGAAATAAGGAATGAGGAATAAGGAATGAGGAAGGATTTGTTCACAATGAAGTTGGATTCCTAACCTCTAACATCTAGCATCTAACCTCTTTAATTTGACATCTAATCCAATAGAAATCCTTCTACTCGCTGTAAACTAAATTCGGTATCACGTTGCACAAATTCAATAGCACTAAACATTATTTTTTTGTCACCGATAAAAAGCACCATAGAATCTTTCGGGATAATAATAGTTTGTGAAGATTCATTAATCACCTTCAATGTATTGGAGGTATTCATTCGTATGGCATTCACACTATCTCCAATTTTATAAAAGTGAATCAGTGAATTAAATTTTTCTGATAGCGAAACGGAAATAATACTATCGTTTGCCTGACTGAAAAATAGGGAGTTGTTTTTAAATTGAGTATATATTTTTAAGGAGTCGGTTTTTGAATCTTGCTCAACATCATTTAATCCACAAGTAAAATGTGTAATTCGTTTAAATCCCTCAACGGAAATGCTTGTATTATTTAATGTGTTTTCGTTAGCAACAAAATAATGATGTAATTCGTATGGGGTATTCTCTTCCGGACCTAGATCTGAAAAGATAGAATTGATATACACTAAATCATTTCGTGCAATGGCAGAATCTAATTTAATCTGATCGTCTTCTCCAAGCCATGGATGAATAGCATCAATATCACCACGCTTATTGAGATATGAAAAAATAGAACGTATACTGGATGCATCTTTTTTAGAAACGGAATATTTTTCATCCAACTTCACTAATTTGCCATTCTCTAATAAGTGATTTCGTTTTAGCAAATGCTCCAATCGGACCACCTGATTTTGTACACTGAGTTGAAACATGCCCCAAGGTCCAATTGCACTAATGGCCAACAACAAAAACAAACTTACAGGAATGATAATGATATTATCAATTTTAGAGGTGATGATGTAAATAGATATAATGACTATCCAAATACCCAACATAAAAACAAGGTATCGGTCTTCAGTTATACCATATGGCATGATGCGTTTAATAATGGCAATAAAATAAAGCGAAAGCAATGGAAGCAAAATGTAAAAAAAGTATTTCGAATACACGTAAATCAAGCGGTTGGTTTCGTTCAACCGAATAGGATAAATGAGTAAATAGGTGAGAATACCAATGATCGAAAAAATAAGAATTGGTATGCAAACCCATCCGCTTGGCAATTGCTGATTCACAACAATTTTAAACATATAAAGATAAAGGATGCTAATATAAATTCCTACAATCGGAAGCAACACATACTGGACAAAAATGCGAATCGATTTTTTAAATTCAATCCGTTTGCTAAATTCATCATACGATAGTGGCATTCCTTTTAAAAAGAAAATTGTATTAAATACTAATAGGATGAAAGCGCCTAAATCTTTATAATAATCAACATTAAAATGAATATTAAATAATTTATCAATAGCCCACATTGCACTAGCCAAGCCAACAAACAATGTAAGGGAATAAAGAAGTGATGTAACAATTTGCCTAAGTAAAAAATAATTATATTGCCAAAACGATTGTAACTCACTGCTTTTATAAAACGCAAAACAAGAAACCATCAAATGAAAGCAAACCCAAAATATTAAATACCTCGAAACAAATATTGTTTCATGATCGAACATGCCCGGTGTGATGGAAAAATAATGCATCCCCAAAATACAAAACCCCAATAAATAAAGTCCCCAACGTGTACTTCGTCCAATATGTTGCGATTCTACAAAAATATCAAAGGCAATAAAAAGTGAAATGGCCGACATGCATTCTAATGATAATTTTACATACCGGTAATCATGCACTACTTCATTGCCAATACGACCAAAATGAAGTTCGATAATAAGAAATAAAAAAGAGAGAGAACCTGCTACCACGGGTAATGGGAAACGTACGATGGTGCGAGTAAAACTTTTTAGAATAATGTCAATTGATTTCAATAGTGCCCTAAATTAATGTTTAAAAATACTTCTTTCTATGAATAATAAAACCTTAATTTTGAAATGATTTACCAGTTCATGAAAATATTATTCACACTATTTTTTTTTGTTGCAGGGCTCTCTTATATATGCAATGCACAATTGCCTGTTGGTATTGTTGCGCCCGAAATAAAATTACCTGATTCATTAGGCAAATGGAGACCGCTCAGCGAAGTAAAAGCGAAAATTATTCTGCTCGATTTTTGGGCATCGTGGTGTTATCCTTGCGTACAAACTATGCCGGATTTGAAACGTATTTATACTACCTATCATGAAAAAGGTTTGGAGATATATGCTGTTTCGCTCGATAAAGATTATCGCAATTGGGTGGCTACTTGTCAACGTCTAGAACTTCCTTTTATTCATGTCAATGAAGCCTATGGTTTCAATGGCAATTCGTGTCATGATTATAAAGTCACTGCCATCCCAAATAAACTGCTTATCAAGGACGGTAAAATTATCGCCTCTGAAATGAGCCTATATGAGTTGGAAAAAATAATTGATAAGGAATTGAAATGACATCGTTGAATAAAGTCAAAACGCAAGCTGATAAAAATCATACTTTAAGCCGAATGTCAGGCTTACATTTGCAGTATCATCAATATCACTTTTAATTACATATCATGAACACTCTTCTTATCCCCACCGATTTTTCTCCTATAGCCGATAATGCATTAGAATACGCATTAGATATGGCTGCAACATATCATCTCAATATTACATTGCTACATGTGGTGCTGCTTTCGACGCCTACGGTTCCCGAGGTTATTTATGTGGATGTACTAACTGATATTCAAAAACATGCAGAAGAAAAAATGGAAAAGAAAATGGCCGATTTGATTGAGCAGCATCCTTCCATAAATTTTTATTCAAAAGTAGAAACAGGATTATTTTTAGATACCTTGGATAGTTATTGCAACGAAATAAAACCAATAGCTATCGTAATGGGTATCACAGGGGATGGGACAAGCCTCGAAAAATTGATAGGAAGCAATACTTTACTGGCAATGAAGTCTACATCCTATCCATTAATAGTTGTGCCAAAGCATGCTCATTTTAAACAGGTCGAGAAAATATGTTTCGCCTGTGATTTGAAAGATGTGACAAATTCAACTCCGGTGCTTGCGATTAAAACCTTCGCGAAATTTTTCAATGCTGAAATTCATATTCTGAATATTGATTATCATAATCGGCATTATACAGCAAATACAGCGTTGGAATTAGACGTGTTGACAAATATGTTTGAAACTATTGAACCCAAATTTCATTTTATTGAGAATGAAAACCTGCAGGATGCTATCAATGATTTTATTGACGTAAATAATATAGACCTATTGATTATGTTGCCTAAGAAACATTCATTTTTTGAAAGCCTGTTCAGAAAAAGCCAAACAAAAGAAATGTTATACCAAAGTCATATACCGATATTGGCTTTGCATTCTAATTAATATGTATGCGGATTGCAATGGACTTGAAAACTATTCGGTGATAAGGTAAGTATAAATTGTTATTGGGGTGTATCCCTCGCAAAACCTCGGGTCGGGCTGTTCGCTGCAAGTCCTCGCTCGTACCTCGCTATGGGCTTTTCGCTACCATCCCTTACACGTTCGTCATCATAAGAATTACATTCGGTTAGAAGTAGAATTATGAATTGTATATCTCAAATCTCTTATGCCCACTTCTCAATTTTCAGCAACTCAAAAAAAGCATGCTCTTCAATTTCTTTCACCTTACCCGGTTGCAAATCATCTAATACTAAATCCTCGATAGAAATTCTGATCAGTCTCCTGCATTTATGTTTTAATGCCATCACCATTTTTCTTACCTGATGAAATTTGCCTTCTGTCAATGTGATACGCAACCATGTATGAGGAATGAAATCCTGTAATTCATTTTCTGTATTAAACAAAGAAATAGGTTTTTTGACAATGTCCACATCACATGGGCTTGTGACCCAATCAACATTTCCGCGTATTCGAATGGTAACACCGGTTCGCAATATGCGCAACGACTCCTCACTGACAACATGCAATACTTGCACTAAATAAGTTCGCTTATGTGGTACCTTACTTTCAAATAATAGTTTGGTTACTTTTTTATTGGTGGTTAAAATAAGCAAACCTTCCGAGTTTGAATCTAATCGCCCGATAGCATGTATTCCTTCAGGAAAATTAAAATCTAATCCGCCTAATAATTTTACGTTGTCAGGGCTTACAAACTGCGACACCATATTGTATGGCTTGTTGATGATGAAATAGCGGTTTGTTTTAGGCGACATTATGATTGCAAGATGAGTATTATTTTTCTAAGAGAAGAAGTTGAGATGATTACCTAAAAATTTAAAGTGTATTACTTTCCGATACAAAACCTGGAGAACACTGAGCTCAGCACATCATCAGAACTTATTTGCCCGGTGATCGTACTCAATGAGTGCAAGGCTGAGCGAATATCAATTGAGATAAATTCGCCGCTTACTTTTTCTTCCAATGCTTTTTTTACCAACAAGAGACTTTTATTAGCCAGCTGAAATGCTTCAAGATGACGTGCATTAGAAACGATAAAATCGAAGGTGACATGTTTCGAGTTGACGGTATCTTGTAATAAAGAAAGTAGCTTGTCGATGTTCCTGTTTTGTTTCGCTGAAATTTCTAACACTGTTTTCCTCGTAAGAGTTGCTACGGCTTCTTCAATATCATAGGCATTACATAAATTGCTTAATTCATCTGATTTAGTTAAAATAATAAAAACCTTTTGATTGGGTTCAAAAACAAAGGAATTAAAATCATTGACAATTTTATTTAATGGTTCATGAATATCTGACAAGTATAAAATAATTTCAGCCTGTTTTATTTTTTCAAATGAACGTTCAATCCCTTTAGATTCTAGTGCATCATTTGTTTCTCGTATGCCTGCCGTATCAACAAAACGATAGGAGATACCATTGAGTTGCAATGTATCTTCAATAAAATCCCCGGCACCAC
>JANNYV010000244.1:0-2250 GCA_031410275.1 Bacteroidota bacterium | reverse complement strand
CAAAATATTGAAACCGCGTTTTGGTTAGAAAGTGATCGAATGTTAAGTCTGGCTTTTGGCGAAAAAAGTTTAGATGTGCAACGTAAGGTTGTGTGTGAAGAATTTAAAGAGCATTATATCAATAAGCCATATGGTGATACCTGGAAATATCTTCGCGAGCTTTGTTACAAACAACATCCGTATCAATGGATGACCATAGGCAAAGAACTTTCGCATATCGAAAATGCAGAGTTGCAGGATGTGAAGAATTTTTTCTTTAAACATTATCGCCCCTTGAATGCGATACTTTGTGTTGCCGGAAATATTACAACAGAGCGAGTAAAAGAATTAGCAGAGAAATGGTTTGAGCCTATTGAAGCGGGCGTAAAGTATGAACGAAAATTGCCTTTAGAACCTTTGCAAAAAGAAGCAAGGAAATTAGTAGTTGAGAAAGATGTGCCTGTGAGTATGATTATGAAAGCCTATCATATTGTAGATAGATTAAATCCTGATTTTTATGCAGCCGATTTAATTACTGAATTATTTTCGGGTGGACAATCATCAAGATTGTATCAGAGTTTGGTGAAAGAAAAACAATTATTCAGTCAAATAGATTGTTACCATACAGGTAGTGTAGAACAAGGCTTGTTAGTTATCGATGGCAAAATACTTCCTCATGTAAAACCTGAAGATGCTGATGCAGCTATTACGTTAGAGGTACAAAAATTATTGGACAATCAAATTGAAGCAACAGAGTTAGAGAAGGTGAAAAATAAAATTGAGAGTATGATTTCCTTTGAAGATTTAGGTTTGCTTAGCCGCGCCAATAATTTGGCCTTTTATGAATTATTAGGCGACGCCGAAAAAATGAATCAGGAATTTGGGAATTATAACAAGGTAACGGTCGAAGAAATTCAAACGCAAGCGAATATTATTTTTGATGAAAGGAATTGCAGTACCTTGTATTATTTGAGTGAACAGTAGAAAGCGATGTCTGATGTTCGGGAATGCAGGGTATAAAAGCTAGTATCAAAAAAAACATCGGACCCGTTTCCGGACCCGATGTGTAGAATTAAATGAACAATGCAATTGTTGGAATGATGGTTATGGATGCGAGGAGAAAATAAAATTGGTAATATTTGTCTCAAGGATGGGGCTATCTAATAAATCGACATTACCATCGCCGTTTATATCAGTTGAAAAGTAGCCGAAGGAGAAATTATTGATGTCATTTTCTAACAGAGGGGAGTCGAGCAAATCAATATTTTCATCCTGATTGAGATCGCCGGAATAGAAAGCAAATATTTCAGTGGCAACTTCTATCTCATTTGAACCATAGGCCATATTAAATCCGCTTGAGAAGTTATAAAGTACAGGAGTCGTTGCAAAGCTAACAGGATTTGCACTCCATGTTTCTATTGTATTTCTATGTTTCACTGTGATATAATAATTGCCGTTTAAAAATGGAAAGTTACAAACGGCAGTTCCATCTTGATTGAGCACAGTTCTTGTTGAAGCAATCACACCGTATGGAGAATTTGGATCCCTTAATTCAACATCAATTGAATCACAAGCACCGGGCGTTGAAGGTTGTCCCTGATTAGCAAGTACAGGTGCCATTAAACCGTTTCCGGCATAATAACCCTGGATGAAACAGGTGAGGTTGAGTATAGTATTGCATGGTCCTGTTGGTAAGATGATGGTCGCACTATCCTTGCAATAATGGTCATCTTCGACAATAAGTTTGTAGGTACCGGCAGTAACACTTGAAATACTCAAATTAAAATTATCCGGTATTGGGTTCAATAAGGTATTGGATGAATTATACCAAGAGGTCAGATAGCCCTGCAAAATATTTGTTCCTCCTGTAATACTTGCATTGATGGTGCCAGTACTACCCGGACAAATCTGAACCGGATCAGGGATCAGAATAATATTCAATGGGTCGGGTTCAGTGATGATGACCGAATTACAAACCGTGATATTCGATCCGTTGAAAGCACAAACAGAATGCGTGCCCGCAGACAATCCTGTAAACACGCCCGAGCTATTTGTAAATGCGCCTCCGTCTATATTATAGATATATGGCGAGTTATCATTCAATATACTTATTACGGAACCATCATTCATTCCATGACAGGAAATTTCCTGATCTAACACAACACTTAAAGTAACTGATGATAAGTTTAAATATAAAGTAAGTATACTATCGCAACCGGTTGCGCTTATCAATGTTGTTGAGTAGGTTCCTGAGTTTGTATAAGTCATTCC
>JANNYV010000243.1:0-3486 GCA_031410275.1 Bacteroidota bacterium | reverse complement strand
GTGCAAAGGCATTTGCTCCAGTTTTCGGACCTTTTTCTTCCACTCCTGTAAGCATTTGTAAAGTTTGTTTCCCCGTTTCGTACTTGTTTACTGCCTCCTTAATGGGAGAGGCATCTTTACCTTCCACGTCTTTTATACCTTTGGCTTTTCTTTCTTCCAACACAGTCATGAATGTATTTATACCGTTGAGGCTTCGAGGAAAACCACAATAAGCATACATTTGAACCAACACTTCTTTTATTTCATTGATGGTAAGTCCCGCATCAAGCCCTGCATTTAATTGGTTTTTTAGATGCGCTATGTCACCAACGGCTGTCAGTGCTGCAATGCTCACAATGCTTTGTTGTTGTGCATTCAAAGACTGGCTTGCATTTAGATTGTTTTGTGCATTCATTGTATTTATGCTTAGTGTAATGATGAATAATACCATCCACTTTTTAAAATTTCTTATGATAATCATACCATTTGTTTATTTTTTTTGGGCATTGTTGTATTCTTCATCCGTTAGCGGTGTTAGCCAAACAACATTTACATTGTCTTTATAATTAGTAATGGCAATATGAACGAATGTGCTATTAGCTGATGCGCCATGCCAATGCTCAATATTTTCTGGAATATTAACTACATCACCTTTTTTTAAGGCTTGGGCTGGTTGCCCTTTTTCCTGATAGAAACCTTCGCCTTCGGTTACGATTAATACCTGACCTTTGGGGTGAGTATGCCAAATAGTTCTTGCCCCAGCCTCAAAAGTTACACTGCTCAATAAAAATTCATTGTTCTTGTCTTTTGGTACCAAGATATTTAAAAAAGCATTTCCCGTAAAATAGTCATTGGGTAATTTTTCCCCCTTCGGAAAAAAATGAGTTGTATTTTGATCTTTCATATTTAATTGAGTTTTATTGGTTTTACAAGCCATTACCAGTAAAAAGAAACTGGAAATTAGCATTACTGAGATTGTTTTTTGTGCTACTCTCATATTAGTATGATTTAATTATTCATTTCAATTTTTTATCAATTCGAATGATACAATTACATTTCCTGCACCCAAAGCCGCATCCAATCCCGAGGGGTTATCTATGCTTCCAAGCTTTGTGTAGCTATACGATGTTGAAAATGTTTTATAGAAAAGTACCAAAGTATTAGCACCATACATCATCAAATCTCCGTTTTGGATAGTTTTAGGATTTGACGCATTTGTTGGCAGACTAAAAGCTAAATCAAAAAACTTTTCATTTTTATTCAAATCGGTCATGTTAATAGTTAAAGGCAACTTTGCTTTGAACGCCGTAGCTGTTGCACTTTCGTTGAAGGTGGCAGTAAAAACATGAGTCCCGATAGTTATTTTCATTTTCTTATTGTTTGAATTAGTATCCGAAGTTGAAGGGCTTGTTGGATTAATATTTACGTCAATCGTATTTACGGGTTTCACTTCTTCATTTTTATGGCAAGCAAACAATTGAAAACAGATTAAACTGGCGAAAAATAAGGGTATAATTTTCATTTCTGTATAATTTATTGACTAAATATTTTTGAGGAATTTTGCAGGAATACCACCCACAATCGTATTCGCTGGAACATCAGATGTAACTACTGCTCCTGCTGCCACAACCGCATTTTCACCGATGGTAACACCAGACAAA
This sequence comes from Bacteroidota bacterium, assembly GCA_031410275.1. Classification (GTDB taxonomy): domain Bacteria; phylum Bacteroidota; class Bacteroidia; order Chitinophagales; family Chitinophagaceae; genus OLB11. The sequence continues at coordinate 1,846 of JANNYV010000243.1, read as the reverse complement.
ATAGTGGCGGCGGCACCAATCCAAGCATTTTTTTTGATATGAATAGGCTTTGGAACAAGTGAATGTCTGTTTTCAGGAGAGAGAGGATGCTCCTCTGTCAATAAGCTGACTTTTGGAGCAATAAGTACATCGTCTTCTATGATAATTCCGCCCAAATCCAAAAAAACACAATCAAAGTTGATGAATACATTTTTACCGATTTTGGTATGCTTTCCATAATTAATGTGGAACGGTGTAAATATCACAACACTTTCATCAATCTCGCTATCAGTAATTTGACCCAACAAATTCCTTATTTCCTCTGGATTTGAAGCATTATTCATCTGTAAGAGTAACTTTTTTGTAAGAAACGATGCCTCTATCATTTTGTAGGCTTGCGGGTCGTTTGGAAATATGGTCTCGCCATTTCTTAATCGTTCAAAAATATCTGTTGCTACCATGGTAAAATGAATAAAATTTTAATTGGTCAATTTTAAGCACAAAGGTATTTTAATCACTATATTTTTAAGTAACGATTATCAAACGAATTATTAAGAATTTCAAACCTCTTGCATTCGTAATGATTTTGGGTTAGTGCCTGTAATTTTTTTGAAGAAGTTGTTGAAATAGGTGGGATATTCAAAACCAAGTGCATAGGCAATGTCAGCAATGTTCCAATCTGTATGGAGCAACAAGGCTTTTGCTTCGCTGATAATTCTTTCAGAAATATGGGCAGTAGTAGCTTTACCCGTAACTTCTTTTACGGCACGATTTAGGTGATTCGTGTGCATATTTAGGTTTTTTGCATAATCCTGCGCCGTCTTTAATTGAAGGGGTCTTTCGGTATCTTCGATAGGAAATTGCCTTTCTAAAAGTTCTAAGAATACAGATGTAATTCGAGAAGAAGCATTTCTATGTTGGTCAATATTTTCTGAAGGGTGTAATTTCAAGGCTTCGTGAATGATGAGGTTGATATAGTTGCGTATTAGGTCGTCTTTGTAAGCATAATCTGTCTTTTGTTCCTCAATCATTTTTTGAAAAAGAGTGCTTAAATATTCCCGTTGTTGCTCGGTTATTTTCAAAATATGCGTGCCACCAATTTTAAATAATGGAGAATGTTGTAAACTCTCAGAACGATCGGATTTTAAGAATTCTTCCGAAAACAGGCAGGTGTAACCTACGTAGCTGGTGGAGATTGTTTCCCAAGAATAGGGTATGTGGGGATTGCCAAAAAATAAAACCGTTCCTTCATGTTCAAAACTTTTGTCGGCATAGTGAATTATGCTCTTACCCGTAGTTAGGCAAATTTTATAAAAGTCTTTTCTGCTATAGATACGCATGGTATTTCCATCATCTTCTATTTGGAAAACATTAAAGCCCTTCAACTTTAATTCATTATTGAAGTCTGAAACGGAACGAGTATTCTTGTTTTGCATATATTAAAGTTAAGAAATTCAATCGTTACAAGCAAAGATATAAATCATTTTTAGTTTAGCTTGGACTAACAAGTGATTACGGTTACCCAGATGATAAGCCTAAAACAACATTATTGGTCGGAATTGAAAATATAGCAGCGTAGTATTGACAATTTTAATTTTCCTTACAGTTTTGTGATTCTTAAAATAAACGAAATAAAATATTCACATTTAAAAAAGTCTATCGATAATTATAAAATATGATGAGAATTCAAGAAGTTATTTTGTAAGGAAAAAGATTATAAAACATTGAATGATGGAGTTATCTTCAAAAATGAGTTATTGAAAAAGTGAAGCTTTGCTTAGAAAATGTAGATAAATATTTACTAATTGCATCTTGTGAAACAAAAGGAAGTTAATTATTTTGCTAATACGAGTTTTTTATAAACATA
>JANNYV010000242.1:0-2904 GCA_031410275.1 Bacteroidota bacterium | reverse complement strand
CTCGAAGGACGTACTTTAATTATTGCCGACCCGATGTTAGCCACCGGCGCATCATTGATTATGGCCCTAGAAGAATTGCATGATTATGGTCAACCTGCATGTGTGCATGTAGTGGTTGCCATCGCTTGTACGGAAGGCATTGACGCAGTGCGAAGAAAATATCCGGAGTTTACTATTTGGGCTGCTGATATTGATGATGAATTAACCGCCAAAGGATATATCGTTCCCGGATTAGGTGATGCCGGTGATTTGTCATTCGGAAGCAAAATGCAGTTTTGAAAAAAGCTGATAGCTATTGGCTAATGGCAATTGGCAATTGGCAATTGGCAATTGGCAATTGGCTTAAAAAACCGAAATAGTAAGAACTAAATTCGAAGAGTGTAATCGCAACTTGAGTTGCTCTAACGCTATCAGCTAGTAGCCATTCGCTATCGGATAAAAACTCTCTTAAACCATTTTCGTTTATATGCAATAATCAATAAAGCAGCAACTAATATAAAGGGCCAAATATTCATCAAGGCTACCAAAAAAAGAGAAAAGGCATACCAACCGCTTTCGAGTGCATTACAAACACTGACATAAAAAGGAATATGAATATTTTTTGCGCTGACGGTTTTATTTTTCTCAATATATGAATGACCATTAAGATAAATATCAAACCACAAAAAGTTTGTCTGATATTTTAATTTCGCACACTGCGCTTTTCGTTGAATCGTGAGTTCAGGTTGTTCATCTGCATATACTTGTTGTTTCAATTGTGCAGCATTCCTTTTCACAGACGCATTTGTTTGCACTAATTCTTTTTTTTCATGCAGGTCTTCGGTCACATCATTTTCATCAAACATCAATTTATCGATATCAACATGCATACTAAGCATCGCTTGTATAAACGTGTCGGCTTGTGGTGAAGGAATTTTAATTTTCATAACGCCTTCCGGATTAATTTCATTGATCACATAACTTGAATCTAAATTGTACTCCACTTCTTTTTGAAAATGTTTGTTTGAATTCATTTCATAATGCATCACATGTCCATTCATGCTGTTGACTACCAATTGAATTTCTTTTATTTTTTCGGGAACATTATCAACCTGTAATGTCAGTTCAGCGGTTTTAATAATTGCCCTATTGCGGTCTGTCAATTCTGTTGCTACTTCGATTGCAGAAGTAGCTGCGTGCGGGTTTGAGGATTGTTTATCATATTGATTGCAGGCAGAAAAAAGGATAGCCGTTGCAATAAATGCGATCAAGGATTTTTGTATATTCATGTTTATAGAGTTTGCACATTAATCATTCAAACAAACAAATAGTGACCTGAGGCTTGTGTTAAAGAATATGGAATGGGAGTTCCTTAATCCACTGATTTATTACTTGGGTGTGTCCCTCGCAAAGCCTTGGGTCGGGCTGTCCGCTTCAATCTTTTTCTGTCTATGTCTCCCCAATTCATTCGCGACTTAGCTCGACAGAAAAAGGATTTTCGCTACCATCCCTCACACGTCCGTCATTTCATGATGAATATAACACTTACTCAATAACCTAATTTCTCAATAACAAATAACCAAACAGCAATCACATTTTTTCAAATTTTTTCTTCCGTTTTAAAAAAACTTCTTACCTTGTCATTCATAGTTCGAATTAATTTAAAAAAATGAATTCTATGAAAACAATAGTTTATTCATTTCTGTTTTTATTTCTTTTTCTTTTCAACTTTCATGTGAGTAATGCGCAAGGAGGCTTATGGGCGCAAATGCATGGTAGTGCAGGTTCTAACGCACTCGGTTGGTATGGCGCAAAGGGCATATCGGACCCACTCAACACGCCATCCGGAAGATATCAGGGTGCTTATTGGACAGACCTGCAAGGAAATTTTTGGCTCTTCGGAGGCTTTCATCCATATGGGTATGCAAATGATTTATGGAAATACGATGTACCTACTCAGCGTTGGATATGGATGAATGGACCTCAATCTACCGCAGACCAAAACGGTGAGTTTGGAGTGAAAGGAGTACCCAATGCAAATAATTATCCAAGTGCCAGAACTTTTGGTGCTAACTGCTGGACGGACAATAATGGAGACCTTTGGTTATATGGTGGGTATGGATATGATGTCAATAATTTAGTCGGTGGCTTATCTGATTTATGGCGGTATAATATTGCCACCAATATGTGGACCTGGATGTTTGGTGCCGATACCATCAGCGAAGCTCCGGTGTTTGGAACCATTGGTGTAACGGCGCCAAGCAATACACCGGGAGGAAGAGCCGAATGTAAATCAGGTTGGGTAGATGATGCGAATAATATTTGGTTGTTTGGCGGGCAAGATGGTGCCACAGCAAACACCGCCAACAATGTACGAAACGACGTATGGAAATACAATGTTGCCACCAATATGTGGACCTGGATGAAGGGACCTAAAACACTTAACAGTGGCGGCTCTTATGGTACCATGGGGGTAGAAGCTGCGAGCAATAATCCGTCTGCCCGCTTCACCTACACAAAATGGAAAGGAAAGGATGGAAATTTTTATGTCTTCGCGGGATCCAATGGCTCTTCTTCAAGGAATGATTTGTGGCGATTTAACCCAACTACCAATAATTGGACTTGGGTCTCGGGTACGAAATTTGCAAACAATATTGGAACCTATAACACTAAATGTAATCCGCAACCAACCGAATATCCAACAGCTAGAATGGAGAATCAAACGGTTGCTACTACAACAAAAAATTGTACCGAAATTTTTTGGTCTTTCGGCGGATTTAAAATAGCAACCACAGCAGTTGACACAAGATCATTTTACGATTTGTGGTTGTATAATTTAACTACAAACAAATGGACTTGGGTGAGTGGTGACAGTACCACAAATTACCCGGGTAGTTATGGTCCCTTATATATTCCGGCACCGGG
>JANNYV010000241.1:0-8948 GCA_031410275.1 Bacteroidota bacterium | reverse complement strand
CGCTTACATTTTCTGCAAAAACATATGGCCAAAAAATGACAGCCATTGAAATGAATGACAGACTTTCCTCGATTACAGATACCATTTTTAAAATGGGTCAAAATTGGGGCGAGCAATTTAATGAAGCGTATAAATCAAAAGATTTCGCATCGCTGAAACCCTTACGCGAAAAAATTACATTGTATTTAAACACCAATATTCCTTACGTAAAAAATTTGCCAAATGTAAAAAACTCTCAGCCCTTAAAAAATTCAATGGTTCATTTTTTTCAAATGGAAATCACCATCATAAACGAATTGTTTATTACACTCGAAAAACTAAATGCAAATTCTACTGAAGAGGAAATAAGTGCTGCGTTAGAGAAATTGCAAAATGATAAACGAGAGGCCATCGAACTAGACAAAGTCAGAATTGCACAGGAAGCCTATGCAAAAGAAAATGGGTTTGTTATTGAAGCCGCATCGAAGGGAGAATAGAGAAAATAAGGGATTGGGCGTGTCCCTCGCAAAGCCTCGGGCCGGGCTATCCACTGCAAGTCCTCGCTCGTACCTCGCTCCGGGCTTTTCGTTCCTATCCCTCACGCTACGTCATTTCATGTTTTTCTCCGGTATCGAAGATCTCACTGATTGCTTTATAAATTCTTCATACATTTCCTTCCAACCTTTCCAATGCGGATCACTGCCTAATGAAAAATTATGCCAAATGGTGATGAGTGTTCCGTTCGCTTGCTCAACTATATCATGGTAATGCAACATTTCTTGATACGCATCATCAACAGAAAATTTTTGTTCAAAAAAAGAATTGCATTCCATATAACAAAACGGGAATAATTTTAATCCGGTCACACAATTATTTTTAATATCAAACCATTGATACGGATGCGATGTACTCGCTCTGAATCCATTCGTTGAACCATATCCCATCGAATACTCTTCATGAATACCATATTCAATTAAATTCCGGAACGTCGCCGGCAAGGCAAACCTTATATAATGCTGTCTGCTTCTGTTACTTTGAAGTGAATCTATTTCCTTTTTCAATTGCACTTTACTTTCATTACTTTGGTATGAAGGATGAATACCAATTTGATTCATTGCCTTTGTTTTCTCAATCAATGATTTCATGAGCGAATGAGAAATCGAATTGTTCTTATCAAATTCACCACCTTTGCTTAACAGAAAAAAATAAACAGGATGCAGCTGATATTTTTTATGCAACTCATCTAAAAATAAAAAACTATCAAAGGGGTCTTTTTGCTTTCCACTTAATACGTTCAACCGTTCAATAACAGCGGAGATCTTACCGGATAGCAAGTCTTTCAATGAACCTCCAAGATTTCGTTTTAGCCCTTTTGCTAAATAACTGTAAGCAATATCAATATCATAAGTTGGAATAAATGTCATCCTCTTTTCCTTAAATCGTATCGCCTTATTTTTCTGTTGAATGATTTGTTTCAACTCATTGATCCAAAAATCAACCAAGGGAATCGATAAAAAATTATGTTTAAACGCAAGGCTATTCTCAGCAGGAAAACGTTGATACAAATCGGGTGTATATGGAAGATATTCTTCATATCTCGAAATTAAATAAAAGCAGGCGCTGAATATGTCAAACGGAATTTCATGTTCACCGCTTGTAAAAAATGAGGGTAAATTCTTCCAAGTGCTGATTAGTATTTTCTGTTCTTCAATAGTCGTTTCATCGAGCAATGTATGGGGTACAATAGTGATATCTGCTGATGAAATAATACCAGCCGAATAATTTATTTTAAATAACAAAGACGCATTCAATTCACTTTCAGAAGTCGTTATCACATACTCAATTCCTAGCACTACATTAAAAATAAAATCAACGATATATTCAAATCGTTGAGAATTATTTTTTGTAAAGATTATTAGTTGATTCATGAATGGACGTTACTAGTTGACAATTGAGAGTTGAGCGTTGCAAGTTGAGAGTTGAGAGTAATACAATCAAAGGCCGAACATTGAGTACGTTGAAGTAACGACATAAATATGATATTCATTCATCTCCCGACATCGGACCTCGGACATCAAACATCAGACATCGATTATCGGACATCGATTATCGAACATCGAACTATCGTTCTTTCCACAATTGTTTAAACGATTTATGAAAAACCAAACCATCCCTGCGTTTACCCCAACTATCCTTAAATACGCTGTTTACAATTTTTGTTTTAATACCTGCACCGGCTACATCCATCATGCCTCTGTGAGTCATCGCTAGCCTCCACATTTTCCAAGCGGTATTTTCACTAAAATCTGTATCATGTTTTTTTACAGCAAGCGTTCTATTGTAATGAAGCATACCGTGAATATCTATTTTCAATGGACACACTTCTGTGCAATTGCCACATAATGTAGAGGCATAACTCAGATGTTTAAATTCATCAAAGTCTTTCATATGCGGTGTAATCACCGAACCAATCGGGCCACTATATGTTGCGCCGTATGTATGACCACCAATATTTTTATACACCGGGCAAGCATTCAAACATGAGCCGCAACGAATGCAATACAAACTTTCACGAACACTTGGGTCTTTCAATAAATTAGTCCGTCCATTGTCTAACAGAATTATATACATTTCCTTCGGGCCATCTACTTCATTATGCTTTTTCGCACCGGTAAAAATGGTATTGTATACCGTCACATTCTGACCGGTTCCATAGGTCGCTAACAAAGGCCAAAAAAGATTTAAATCATTTATAGAGGGAATCATTTTTTCGATACCTACAATAGCAATATGCACTTTGGGAAAGGCGGTTGTCAAGCGGCCGTTCCCTTCATTTTCTGTGACACAAACACCGCCAATATCTGCCAACAAAAAATTTCCACCGGTGACACCGACTCCCGCACTCGTATATTTAGTGCGCAACTTTTCCCTAGCCACTAATGTAATTTCACTTGGCGTCAGATTCGGTTCGGTTCCTAATTTCTCATGAAATACCCGTGCACAATCTTCCTTACTTTTATGCATGGCCGGTGTTACAATATGATATGGAGCTTCTCCATCTAATTGCTGAATGTATTCACCCAAATCAGTCTCTACACTTTCAATATTATTTGCTTCAAGAAAGTCATTGAGATGAATTTCTTCAGTGACCATACTTTTACTCTTTACCACTTGTGTGGCATTATGTTGTTTGCAAATTTCTAATACTGCTTCATTCGCTTCCTTCGCATCCAAAGCCCAAATAACTTTTCCTCCATTTTTTGTAAAATTCATTTCAAACTCAACTAAATATTTGTCGAGATTCTCCATTGTTTTCCATTTAATATTCTTGGCTTTCTTTCGTGCAGTATCTAAATCAGAAAATTGCATCTTCCCTTTTATAACTGTTTCATTATACTTTCCGATATTGAATGAAAGTTTTCGTTTATGCTCAACATCCAATGCTTTTATTTCGCTTTTATTAAGAAAGATTTTTTTATTGGCTATCGGCTTTTCACTTTTAGCTTTTATTGCTGAGGGTTTATTTTTTTTGAGTGTATTTTGACTCATTGGTTTGTTTTAATTCTTTGAAGCAAATGTAGTTATTAGTTACAAGTTATTAGTGAATAGTTAAAAGCGAATAGTTATTAGTTCCTACAAGTTATTTGAATCACTTCCCAAACACTTTTATCTGGTCAAATATTTTCCGATAAAAGGCAAAGACGTAAATTCCTCCCTATCAAATTTAACTACTATCACAGAAAATAATACAGCACTCAACATAAAACTAATGACACCGGGCACAAATCCTGTGAAATGAAACGTCAAGAAAATATATTGTTTTAATAAAAATAGACCATATACGAGGGCTAAATAAAAAATAAGTTTCCCAACTTCATACGGAACAGGATAATGTTTCCGTCCCCATAAATAGGTGATGACCAACATGCTTAAATAACAAGCAAATGTTGCCCAAGAAGCACCGGTATAATGATATAAAGGAACCAATATAATATTCAATACTATGGTGACAGCCACGCCAATTAATGTAATGATGGCACCGCTCATGGTTCGGTTAGTGAGTTTATACCAAATACTTAAATTGTAATAAATACCAATAAAAATATTAGCCATCGTAAGCACCGGAATAATATGCATCCCTTCAGCATACTCTTTATTCCGATGCGCAATCAATGATTCAATAAAATGTAGGTTCATTGTAATGGCTAAAAAAATAAAGCAGCAAATGATCACAAATATTTTAGTCACTTTTGCATAGGTCTCTTGTGCATTTTCATTTTTTGAGTGACTGAAAAAGAAAGGCTCTGCACCCATTTTAAATACCTGAATAAATAATGTGGCCAACACCGCCAATTTATAATTCGCAATAAATACACCAAACTCATGATCTAATTTTTCAACAGGATCACTCAACAATCGGTAATACATTTGCCGGCTTAAAAAATCATTGATCATACCACCAAACCCAACAATTATAATCGGGAAACTATACAGCATAATTTCTTTCAGCATTTTAAAATCAATCGAGGGTTTGTATCCTTTCCATTCAGGAAGTAATACAAGCATGGTTGCTATACTGGCAATTAAATTGGCAATAATTAAATACCCCACACCGATTACCGGGTCATAAATGCATGTTGGAATTGCATACCCATGTCTCAATAAATACGGACACAGGATGAGCCAGAAGACAACGAAGGCAACATTCACTAAAATACTTAATAGTTTAATAAATGCGAATTTTCTTGGCCTGCCTTCATGCCGTAGTTTAGCAAAGGGTATTGTTGAAAGTGTATCAATGCAAACAATCCAAATCATCCAAACATAGAATGTGGTGTTTCGTTGCATATCAAATAAATGACTGACAGGTTCTTTCCCCACAATCAGAAAAAAAGTAAACACTAAGGAACTACCAACTAAAAATGTATTGAGGGTATTGAATAATTTTTGCTTATCAACTTGTTGGCTAAACCTGAAATAAGTTGTTTCTAAACCCAGTGTAAAAAGGATATTTAAGAATGGAACAATCACATACACTTGTGATACCGATGCAATGCCTTCGGGTTTGTAGAGCCATGCCAATAAAATAGAGGTAAGAAAAAAATTAAGGAAGCGACCAATTATATTGCTCAAGCCATACCATAAGGTTTGACCGGCTAATTTTTTTATACTCAATGTAACTATTCTTTGAAAGGGTAAAAGTAAGGAGGCGTTTTAATTAATGAAGAATTATAAATGATAAATTAAAAATAAAGATGTTAAAATTAAAAATGAATAAGAGAGCCCTACAACTATGTGAAAAGCGTGAGGGATAGGAGCGAAAAGCCCGGAGCGAGGTACGAGTGAGGACTTGTAGCGGATAGCCCCGACCCCGAGGCCGTCCCGTAGACAAAACCCTTAGAAGTTAAATTTATTTTGTCACGGGATGCCTCGGAGGCACGCCCAAATCCTGCACTATTTGAGAGTTGTCTATTTCATACTCATGACCTACATTTGCTGTCAAAATAAATTGATATGAAATATTCTTTTTTAGCCTTCCTTGCCTTTCTAGTATTTAGTATTAAAATGAATGCACAATATGCAAAGGTGAGTAACATTATTATTAATACCGTTTCACAACCTTGTGTGATGGCCGAGTATGAAATTTCTGCTGATATGATAGAGGGTGCTTTGCGAAAAAAATTTAGTGATGCCAAATTGGGCAGCGGTGATAAAACGAAAGATGGATTTCGAGTATATAAAGGCGTTGTTATTTCAGACATTGCAAAAGAGAAGGTAGATGTGTATTATAAAGTGGAAGATAAAAAACCGTTGACCGATGTCTATTTATTGGTTTCAAAAGGATACGACAATTTCATAAAGAATGACCCTGATTCAGTGACAGTAAAAAATGCGATGACCTATTTAGATTTATTCGTAAAAGATGCGACAGCATTTTTGTTGAATGATCAAATTGTAAAACAAAATGAAGCGATTAAAAATTTAGAAAAGGATTCGAAGCGTGCTGCCAAAGAGGGGGCATCCTTACAGAAAAGCAAACTTAAAACAACATCAAAAATTTCGAAGAATGCGATTGAAGCCGGTGCATTGAAAACTGAAATGGAAAATCAACAGAAAGCATTTGAATTGGCAAAAACAAAAACCGCAACACTTGAAGATATGAATATATTAAAGAAAGAAGTGAATGCACAGGAAAGCCTGACAAAAAAAGCCACTAAAAATTATGATAATGCGGTGAAAGATGGCGCCGAATTTAAAGAAGACTTATCGAAGACTGAAAAGGAAATGGTAGACAACCAAGCATTACAAGAGAAAATAAAATCTGATATCGAAACTGCAAAACAAAAAACAGACGAGTTAAAAAATCAGTTAAAGGATTTGAAATAATAATCACATTACCCCAATATTAATTTCTGATAGAGGCAATTATGCGGTCAAAATGTGATTAAAAAAGTTTATTTTCGTCTTCCCAAGAACAATACCCCACCTCATGCGAAGAATAAGTTTTTTCTTATTGTCGTTCATTTTCTATTGCTATTCAAGTAAGGCTCAATGCAGTTTGACTATCAATACATTTCCGTATCAACAAGGTTTTGAAAGCGGTACAGGCAGTTGGGCAAGCGGAGGCACAGGCAATGATTGGGCATGGGGAAGCCCTTCGAAAGCGTTTATCACAAGTGCCGGAGGTGGAACAAAATGTTGGGTAACCGGCGGACTCAGTGGTTCATTTTATACAAACGGTGAGCGCTCTTATGTGAGCAGTCCATGCTTTGATTTTACTTCATTGAGTAACCCGGTGATTTCTTTTAAAATATATTGGGAATGTGAAAATACGTATGACGGAACTATTTTTCAATATTCGTTAGACAATGGAGTCAGTTGGAATAATGTTGGAAGTAATAATGATCCGGTAGATTGCATGACACAAAATTGGTTTAACATTGGAAGCATTATCAATCTTGTTGGTTTGGCCAATCCGAAATGTGGTTGGGCCGGTTCTGCGTTAGGCACATCGGGTTCATGTCAGGGTGGTGGAGGAAGTAATGGTTGGGTTACTGCGAAACATTGTTTGGCTAATTTAAGCGGACAGCCTTCTGTAAGGTTTCGATTTGCCTTTGGTGCCGGTACGACATGTAATAATTTTGACGGTGTTGCCTTTGATGATATTAAAATAGAAGAAGCACCTCCGAATAATGCAAACTTTATCTTTGCATGTACATCAACCGCATTGCAATATCAATTTACAAATACCTCTGCCTTATGCCCTACTAATTTTGTGTGGAGTTTTGGTGACCCGACCTCCGGCACCAATAATGCAAGTAATATTCAGAATCCTGCACATACGTTTTCATCACCGGGAACATACACTGTGACATTGACTGTGAATGGACCATGCAATACATCATCAACGATTACCAAAATAATTTCTACTATCAGTGCTTCGCTTATCTCTACAAATGTTCCTTGCGCCAATTCATTAAACGGCAGTATCAATGCAACAGCTATTAATGCAATAGGCATTTCTACCTTTGTATTGCAACCATCAGGCAGTAGTAATACAAGTGGAAATTTTACCAATTTAAATCAAGGAATTTATACCATTAGTATTACTGATGCAATTGGATGTTCAGTGACATCTACAGCAAGCATTTCATCGCCACCACAACTTGTATGGACATTGAACACGGCAACTAACATTTCGTGCAATGGACTTCACGATGGAAAAATAAATGTACAAATTTCTGGAGGTACGGGCGGCATTACATACACATTGAATCCGGGCCTTGTCACAAATTCAACAGGCACTTATCTTAATCTTTTTTCAGGAATATATACAATCACTGCGACTGATGCCAATGGATGCACCTTAACAACCTCACTCGCTATTGCAGAGCCAAGTACTATTAATTTAGCTTCATCTTCAACACAAAATGTATTCTGCTATGCAGCGAATGATGGAAACATACAAGTAAATTTTTCAGGAGGCACAGGTTTATTAACTTATCAGATAAACCCCGGAGGAGCAAGTAATACAAGCGGATCATTTACAAATTTATCTTCAGGATTTTATACGGTAACATGTACTGATATCAACGGATGTTTTAAGACACAAACATTGACCATTACTGAACCTCCACAACTACTCATAAACACCATTGACATTGTACAGCCGGGGTGCAATCCTAATAACAACGGAACGGTTACCATAAATGCAAGCGGAGGAACCCTACCATTAAGTTATTCGGTATGGGGAAATTTTGGAACTGATAATTTCTTTTCAGGCATGACATCGAATACCTACACGGTGGTTATAAAAGATGGGAATGGATGCACAGCAAGTTCGATTATTGTTTTACAAAGTATTGATGCTCCTTTATTTACGTTGGCGGTAGCAACTGATATTTTATGTTACAATTCGAAAGATGGTGTTATTGATGTAAATGCCACAGGCAATGCGCCCATACAAAATTACATCTTGACACCCGGCGTTATAAATAATTCGTCTGGCCATTTTCAATCATTGGCATCAGGCATATATGTTGTGACGGTAAGCGATGTAAATGGTTGTACAAATACATCACAAGTCATTATAAATTCTCCCCCTCAACTTCGAATTGATTCATTACATTATTTAAATGATTCATGTGGCAGCAATTTACCTGGCAAACTAATTTGTTACGCAAGTGGAGGAACAGGATCTCTAATTTATCTTATAAATCCCGGTGCTATTTCTCAGAATACAAACGTGTTTACAAACCTTGGTATTGGAAATTACATGATAAAAGTGAGTGATGCTAATGTATGCACAGCGACTTCAAGCTTGTCTATTCCTGAACGGATTTGTTGTGAAGAAGTATTTATTCCAAATGCCTTTTCACCGAATAATGATGGACGAAATGATGAGTTTGAAATGAAAGGAATTAGCGGCATTGAGTTAATGGAGTTTTTAATTTATAATCGTTGGGGAC
>JANNYV010000240.1:0-2846 GCA_031410275.1 Bacteroidota bacterium | reverse complement strand
TCGAAACGCCCACGTTGGGAAGACAGAATTAAACTCATTGTACGGAAAGCACCAACATGGAATGTAGCCACTGTATGCGGTGTTCCGGCTTGGGTGCAAATAGTATTTGAAGAAATCATTAAATATCATAAGGTCAATACTATACATGATATCTGGCCTAATCTTTCCTTGTATATTCATGGTGGAGTTTCTTTTGAACCTTACCGGGAGAATTTTAAAAGTATTTTGGGTAAGCCTATTACCTATATCGAAACGTATATGGCTTCTGAAGGCTCATTTGGTTTTCAAGCAAGACCGGGTACACCCGGAATTAAATTGATTTTGAACAATTCTATTTTTTATGAATTTGTTCCGTTTAATGAAAAGAATTTTAACGATGATGGCGAGATTATTCCAAATTCGGAAGCGTATATTATTAATGAAGTGGTGGCAGATAAGGAATATGCCGTAATCCTTTCAACCTGCGCCGGTGCGTGGCGATATTTGATCGGCGATGTGATTAAATTTACCTCAGTGAAGAATTCTGAATTTGTCATTGTGGGCAGAACGAAACAATTTTTAAGTTTATGTGGCGAACATTTGAGTGTCGATAATATGAACAAAGCCATTGATGAGGTGCAGAAAAAAATGAATATTTCAATTAAAGAATTTACCGTCGCAGGCTTTGTACATCAAGGTCATTTTGCACATAAATGGTATATAGGCTGTGATGATGATGTAAATAAAAATGAGGTGATTACTATTATTGACAAGGTATTGTGTAAGATAAATGATGATTATGCAGTTGAACGTGAGTCTGCATTGAAGCATATTTTTATTGATATATTGCCTCCTTCTATTTTTATAGATTTTTTACATGCAACAGGTAAGTTTGGTGCCATGAATAAATTTCCCCGCGTGATAAAAAATGCACAGTTAAAAGAATGGGAATTGTTTATTGAATCGAAAATGATTCCTGCAGAAGTTGCATTGAATGCATAAATCCTAAAACGGAATTCAAAAATAGTATTGAAACTACGACAAAGAAAGCGACTAGAGCTCTTCAATCATTTGCACTATTTTTTCAAATGCATCTTCGTCTTTTATAACATATTGCTCAGCCCCTTTTTGTAAACTTTGCAAGGCAATTCCATATCGTTCCTGACTCGACAACATAATAAAATGAATGGCATGATGCGTTTTTTTAATTGCCAACATCGTATCTAATCCGTTGGCGGCGTCTTTGTCTACAGAGTTTAAATAGTAATCCATGATAATCACATCAGGTGATTGTGAAAGGTTATGTATACATTCTTCACCGGTTCCAAAGCATAAAACCTGATGCGGGGTTTTTCTTGTGATATAATCTTCTAAGGTTGCTTGTAACATTTCATCATCATCAACGATAAAAATCTTTTTTGGGGTACTCATATTTTTGGTGAAATTATTTTGTAGGTAAAAGTAGTAAAAAAAATGGCTAGACTAAATTTGGAATGAAAATATTTGGGCGGCATACACGCTTTACGCTGCAATCCCCTGACGCTTCGGTCAGAGGGATTTTCGCTTCAATCGTTGCCGCAATACAAACAACAATAATCGCTTATCCCAAAAGTATTGTTGAATCAATTGTAATATTAACTTACCAACACTTTTAAATTATTGATTGAATATGAATTGAAGTGCGTGAGGGATAGTAGCGAAAATCCTCCCGCTGCTTTGAGCGGGAGATTGAAGCGGATAGCCCGACCCGAAGCAGGAAAATGAAATAATAAGGCGTACACATTTTTTGCTTCGGGGGCACGCCCAACTCATTGCAAAAGGGCGTTGAAGAATTTAATATTTTTACTTTAGTTCTTCGGCTGCTTTTTCAAGTTGGGTAATCAATTTCTGAATGTTGCTAATTGGTTTATTGAGTTGTGCTACATCCCTGCACTCTTTTTCAATGACAATGCTGAGTTGTCTGCTTTCTTCCATGCCCATCATCACTAATTTGGTGCGGCATCCATGTACTTGATTCGCAATTTCTTCAAAATCATTTGCAAGTAAAGCATCGTTTATTTTTTGAATTAAGGACGGCGCTGAATTCGTGAACATGCCAATATACTTTTGCATACGTGCTGTATCTCCTTCGCAAAATTTTGTGAGATACGCTAAATCAGTTATCTTATTTGAAGAAACATTTGAATATACTTTGCTTGCCGTATTTTTTGCAACATGTCGCAATTCGATATTCAATACGCGAGCAATACCGGCTATCAATTCTGATGCTTTAAATGGTTTTGCAATGTATGAATTCATGCCCGCTTGCTGACATTTATCAATATCATTTCGTAATACACTTGCGGTGAGTGCAATGATAGGAATATCTTTTATTGGAGCAGAGAATTTTTCACGAATATACCGGCTAGCTTCATACCCATTCATTTCAGGCATTTGTAAATCCATTAATACGACATCAAAATGTTTTTCATGCAATGCCTGAATGGCTTCACTGGCACTTTCAACGCTGACTATGTGAATATTTGATTTTGATAATAAGGTATCGGCGGCCACAATTCGATTGTATTCGTTGTCATCGACTATCAATACATGAAGACCATCAAGGATACTACCATCAAGATGTTCCTCTGATAAAATTCGTTTGTGTAAACGCTCCACAGAGCCGACATCAAAGCCAATACGAAATGAAAATGTAGTGCCGCGAAAGTCATTGTTGTCATTCGCTTCAATGCTTTCAATTAAAATATTACTATCCATCATTTCAACCAATTGCTTGCTAATGGTTAGTCCCAAACCGGTGCCTCCAAATTTGCGATTGTCCGAAGCATTAGCTTGTGAGAAACCTTCAAATATAGTTTCAAGTTTAT
>JANNYV010000239.1:0-2479 GCA_031410275.1 Bacteroidota bacterium | reverse complement strand
CAAATTTTAAATAATCAGGAAACTGGGGCGATGTGTAGGTATACGTAAACCATGAGCCAAGCGGGTCTGCCGTTTGAGACACTGCAATATAAATTTTCCTGTCTGCATTGGTTCCGAACTGAGCCATAAACCAACGGTTCGCTGCCTTATCATACATCACAATCGGGTCACCAGAATTGCCAACGGCAGGCGACCATAAATTACCCAATATACCGGACAGCATAACTGCACCTGTTGTTTTATTATAAACTTTAAAGTTGGTTGAATTAATAATTTGAATATAATGATTTAAACCTACAGCACCTGATGGATCATAGGGTCTGAACCCGGCACCTGTTTGTCCCGCCCAATTTGCTTTAGTCTGTTGCCCCGGAACATGCCCCATTTCATCTTGCATATTATTGACATCATTCCCATATTTAAGATCACCTTCTTTGGCTAATGGAAAATGTTGTGGTTCACGATTCTCCCTGTCTTTCATCTCTTCTATTTCATCATCATTTTGCTTGCCGGTTTGTTTCACATTGTTTTCCTGAAAAATTTCACGAAGTGGTCGGGTGATGCGAAAATCCGATGCTCTTAATGTGCCGGTTGTATTATTAGCCTCTTGTCCGTATGCAAAAACTGATGCAAACAAAAAAAACGACAATAATTTGAAATAAAAAAATTGGTAATAGTTTTTCATTTTATATTGTTTGTATACAAAGGTAAAACGAAAACATACGCTTATCAATTTTAATTGACCAACAGGAATTTTTATTGTACGACTCCAATTCCGTGATGGCAACACTATAAACCATCACCGGGCATCAGAGTTTAATTTTTAGGGCGTGCCCCCAAAAGCGCCCCGAGGCAAGAGAATTTTCAGTTGATTTTATTATTAAGGATTTGCCTTCGGGACTGCTTCGGGGTCAGGCTATCCACTGCAAGTCCTCGCTCGTGCCTCGCTCCGGGCTTTCCGTTACTATCCTTCACGCGAATGACTCATCCTGTTTTAATCTGTCACCTCTCCATTCAATAAATTTATGATTACTGAACTAAAGTGCTCTCGTTTTCCATTAGCAATTGAATAAGAATTTTGTTTGTAAAAATTATTTTTATATGCAATACATTTGGGTTCGATTTAATTCAACATAAAAATCAATACAAGGAATTATTTATTCATCTAAAAAAAAGCACACAATGAAAAAAACTATTTTACACAGCATTTTCCTTTTCGCTCTTGTTGCATGTTCAATTTCTGCTTCTGCTCAAACACCAAGCAAAGAACAATTAATCAAAGAAATTAATCAGTTGTTTGCCTCCTGCAAACTTTGGGATTATGAAGGTATTGTCATGGATAATACCGGTTCTATGAAGTATCATATTTGTTTAAATCCTGAATGCAACCCATTCGTGAGTTGGGATTTTTACATTAAGAATTTAAAGCCGGTTGAAGTTGCAAAAAGTGATGAGTATACCGTTATCAAATTTACCTGTAAAGAAACAGATTGTATTATTCCGACAGGATATGAAAAAGGCGGACGCTATGATATGAAAACAGTCTTAGAATTTATTATCAATGATAAAAAAAAGGGACAAGAATTAGCTGACAAATTAAATGTGCTTCAAAAGATGGAACTTGGGAAGTAGTGTTGCTGAGCTAAGGAGTTACTGAGTTCATGTTAAATGTTAGGAGATTTTTCATTTCTTATTCCTCATTCATAATTCCTTATTTATTATTCATCACATAGGATTACTTTTGCTAAAATTACAAAACTATGTTTCTGCTCATCATTGGCATTCTACTATTCTTTTTTTCCTCTCGTCTTCCACTTCAACTTTCCAAATTTCAAGACCCTGTTAAGGTTAAGCACGGCATGCGATTTGCCGGTGCAGCCATTATGCTGATTGGTATTTTCACCTCGTCTGTCAAGCAAATTGATGCAGGCTTTGTTGGTGTACAGTCACTCTTCGGAAAAATTCAGTCGCACGTTTTAAGCAGCGGTTTAAATATAGTGAACCCATTTGTTGATGTGAATGAAGTAGATGTTCGTACACAAAACTATACCATGAGTGGTGTGCATGATGAAGGTGAAAAAAGCGGTGATGATGCAATTCGCGTACTCACAAAAGACGGACTCGAAGTATCAATTGATTTATCTGTTTTATACCGAGTAAATGCCGACCATGCACAAAAATTAATTCAACAAGTTGGTACTGAATTTAAAGATAAAATTATTCGCCCGGTTACCAGAACCAAAATACGCGACAATGCAGTGTATTACGATGCCATTGAATTGTACTCAACGAAACGAGAACAATTTCAAACAGGAATTTTTAAAGGTATTGATGACGAGTTTAATAAACGCGGACTTATTCTTGAAAATTTATTGGTCCGAAATATTTCATTACCTCAAACTGTAAAATTGACCATCGAGAGTAAAATAAACGCTGAACAAGATGCACAAAAAATGCAATTTGTTTTGCAAAAAGAGAA
>JANNYV010000238.1:0-2205 GCA_031410275.1 Bacteroidota bacterium | reverse complement strand
CTTTAATCTACTATTTATCTTTCTCACAAGAACTCTTCACACTAAAAACCGTTTTAAATTTCTTTTTATAATGTACCTTACAAAATATAAGCCCAAAACCACATAACCCCCTTTGTAAATTACCTTTTTATTAGGCTTGGAAGTACACTCATTTAAGGCATATTTGTAAGGTACGCTATGAAAACACCCTTAATAAATCATATTTTAGCACTATTGCTGTGTTCATTTTATCATTGACCCTCTTCAAAATTTTCCACTTTTTCATATTCTTAACCTAAAATCATCCTATAAAAATAAACCTTGCAATCCTCAAAAGAAAACTAAAAGTAATCCCATTGTTATACTACTTCTATGTTTTCTTTCAAGCGATAATTATACACCGTTCCATAAGCAATCCCCAAAGTCTTTGAAATCTTATTCATAGATAGCCCTTCTTGCTGTAATTCAATAATTTTTGTTTGAAGTTCCTTTGCAATTGATGGGCGGGCAATGTGCTTGCCTTGGGCTTTGGCTCTTGCCATTCCTGCTTTTACTCTTTGACTTATCAATGAACTCTCAAACTGTGCCAGCGATGCCATCACGTGAAATATCAATTCACCAGTTGGCGTAGTGGTGTCAATATTTTCCTGATAAGAAATAAAATCAATCCCTAAACTTTGAAACTCTTTCAAAGCATTGACTAACGCCTGAGTGGAACGGGCAAAGCGGTCGTATCGCCAAACTAATACCACATCAATTTTTCTTTTCTTGGCAGCATCCATCATCAATTTGTACTGCGTTCGGTCTTCGCTTGTTCCTGATGCGTAATCAATGTATTCCGTAACAATTTCAAAGTTTCGGGCTTGGGTGTACTGCCGTAATTGGACGAGCTGGGTTTCAGGGTCTTGTCCTTTATCCAAGGTTGAAACTCTTGCGTATAGGGCGACCCGTTTAGGTTTATTCATGCTTTGATTTTTTATAAAATATACCTCAAAAGTAGTCGCTTAAATTAAGCCTAAATACGGAGCTTGATAGATAGAAATAGTATCGGTAAAAGATTCGTCAATGACCATATCATCCTCAAAACCTCTTAATTTTTTCCAGATTTCGGTTAAGTTGTTATCCATTAAAAATCGTCCTTTAATCTGCATAGTCAAATCAAAATCAAGGGCTTTGGGAACACATTTTCTCACTGCATCTGATAAACTATTAGCACTTGATGGTGATGGTTTAATAACCGTCTCCGCAGTCTTGGTCTTTTGGGGTACTTGGTTCATTTTTATCAGTTCCTTAGCAGATGAAATAGGCGTGTCAAGCGGTGTCTTAGCCAATTTCTGAATATCTTTTTTGGGTACTTTGACTGCTCCACTCAATACATCTTGCCGTAAACCCAAGGTCAATTTGTCCAAACCCTGTGCAAATTCTGCATCTCGCTGAATGGTTTTGGGGCTAACATGAAATAAGTCGGCAACCTTATGAATAGTCTTGGCGTTATTCAAAGGTTTATTCTCATAATAGTCATTATGACTACTATCCTTTTTCCTGTCGTATTTTCCTTTGGACAATTTATCTTGGTTATACCGTAATCCCCTCAAATATGCCATTTGTTCGGGGTTCAGATTTCGCCTTCCTAATTGCTGTTCTATCATATAATTCTTTGCCATTTGAAGCGACTTAAAATCTATGAATTGTACTGGAAAACCTAAGCCATGTTTCACACAGATTTCATAACGGTTATGTCCATCAATCAAAATGTTTACTTCGGCAAGTGGTTCAGTCGTAGCTTCATCAATGACATCGTTATCTGTTCTCCAAACCAAGAGAGCTTGGCGACAGCCCTCTGCCAAAATATTGGATTGAAGTTGATTCCATTCCTCTGGTTGCAAAGGAGGAATGAAATATTTTAATTCATCCAAAATGGTAATTTTTGGGGTGTCATTTTGATTCACAAATTGAATAGTGTCAAGGGAGTTAATTATTTGCTTTGCCATGTAATTACGAATGAATATGAGGTTATAAAGGTAATCAAAAAGGACTTCCTTTACAAAGATACTTTTTTGACTCTAAAAACTGCGTTGAAACTTATTTAAAGAGGGGTAAATCTGATACCCTTTTTGATAAGGGGGTACATGGTGAAAGTAGGGACAAGTAATGTTACCATGAAACGTTACAAGTAGGATTTATTGAAAAGGAAATCCTAAGAAATATATGGAGGAAACCCTAATC
>JANNYV010000237.1:0-4489 GCA_031410275.1 Bacteroidota bacterium | reverse complement strand
CACTGTACTGCGCGCACCAATCCAAACAGCGTCGATATGATATCGTAAAGCGAATCCATTTATTGTGCAAGAAATTGCCGATGCCTTGAAAGGGACAGATACAGCTGTTTTAATTAAAAATCCGATCAACCCTGATATTGAATTATGGAGTGGCGCTGTAGAACGAATTCGTAATTCAGGCATACAAAATATTGCGGCGGTGCATCGTGGTTTTTCGAGTTATGATAGTTTGTCGAAATACAGAAATAAACCGAATTGGGCTATTCCGATTGAATTAAAACGTCGTTATAAAGACCTTCCTATTTTTTGTGATGCCAGTCATATTTGTGGTAACCGCGAACTCATTCCCATGGTATCGCAACGTGCACTAGATTTGGATTTCGATGGATTGATGATCGAAACACATCCCAATCCCGACATGGCATTGAGTGATGCGAGGCAACAACTCACTCCGGTTCAATTGGCTGAGTTATTGGCTCAATTAATCATACGCAAACCAATTGATAACTCATTAGTACAGGAGATTGAACAAATTCGTCAGATACTCGATTCGATGGATGCTGAAGTCGTAGATTTATTGGGAAAGCGAATGGAGTTGGTTGAAAAATTAGGCAAAATAAAAGGCGAGAATAATATGCCGGTTTATCAGGCGGACCGGTGGAGAGAAATTATTGACAGTCGCACAGCTTGGGGAACAAAAAATGGACTTGATGCTGAATTTATTTTGCAGTTATTTCAATTGATACATGATAAAAGTATTCAGACGCAGATTGATTTATTGAAACTATTACAAAGCAGATGTTAGGAGATTTGTCTTACTATTTTGTTATTCACTACTGTTCGCTAATCGCTTCTCGCTTTTAACTATTCACTAATCTCTATTCGCTTATAACTATTCGCTAATCGCTTATGACCTATCGCTTCTAACTATTCGCTTTTCTTATTTTCAAATTACCAAATTGTCGAATTATATTTGCCTCCATGGCGTTAGAACATCACAGTAATCATAAAATGCGTTTCGATCAGCAGGTTGATAATGCGGCGAATTATGTTATGCCCTTTATTGAAAAAACATTGGCAATAAAACCCGGTATTCGCATATTGGAAATTGGTTGTGGTGAAGGTGGTGTATTAAAACCATTTGCTGATAAGGGTTGCGAATGTCTTGGCGTAGACTTGGATAAAATACGAATTGATTTAGCAAATGATTTTTTAAAGGATGATATTGATAAGGGCAATATAAAGGTGCTGTATGAAAATGTGTATGACGAAGATTTTCAGACGACCTATAAAAATTATTTCGATCTGATTATTTTAAAGGATGTGATTGAACATATACATGGGCAAGAAGCATTTATACCGTTTATGAAAATATTACTTAGAGGTGAAGGTCAAATCTTTTTTGGCTTTCCGCCATGGTATATGCCTTTTGGCGGTCATCAGCAAATTGCCCATAAAAAATGGACATCAAAAATTCCATATTATCATTTATTACCGATGAGTCTTTATAAAGGTATTTTAAAATCGGCCGGTGAAGGACAACATGTAATTGACTCGCTTGTTGATGTAAAAGAAACCGGCATTTCTATTGAACGATTTGAGCGGATTTGTAAGAAATCGGGCTATGTCATTGTCAATAAACAATGGTTTTTATTTAACCCAATTTACCGTTTCAAATTCGGCTTAAAGCCTCGTAAACAAAATTGGTTATTTGGTGCGGTTCCGTTTGTGCGCAATTTCCTTACAACCTGCGCCTATTATACCATTCAGAAACTTTAACAAACACCATACAAAGAAGAATGGCGCTTTACTTGCTATTCACAAATAGTTTCTAATCTTTGCGGGGGTGAGGAGAGGGAAGGGCGGAGAGCGAAGAGCGAAGTCGTAACTCATAACCCGTAACCCAATAACTCGTAACTCACTAACTCGTAACTCGAAACTCAATAAAACATGAAATCCACCCTACTTACTTTATCCCTTCTTGTCTTGATGATTCATTCAAATGCGCAAGGTGATGCAAAGGCAAAAACAATTTTAGATGCAGTTAGTGCAAAAGTAAAAACGTTGAAAACCTTGAAAGCAAATTTCTCGATAACAATTTCAGCAGCCAAAGGAGCTAAACCTCAATCAAAGAAAGGTACGGTATCGATGAAAGGAAACAAATATTATGTAAGTCTTTCCGGTCAAGAAATTTATTGCGATACAAAAACCATTTGGACGTATATGAAAGAAAGTAATGAAGTGCAAATCAGTAGTTTCGACCCAAATGAAAATTCATTTACACCAACCAAATTATTTACCAACTTTTATGATAAAGAATACAGTTATAAATATGCAGGTGAGCAAACTATTGCAGGAAAAAAAGTTGATGTTATTACATTGACGCCTACCAGCAAAGCAAAACAATACAGCAAGGTAGAATTGATAATAGATAAAGCAAGCAGTGTTGTAGCCGGCGGAAAAATGTATGAAAAGAACGGAAATGTATATTCCTATACTGTGAGTGGTTATACTCCAAATCCTGTATTAGCCGATAATCTATTTGTGTTTGATGCAAAGAAATATCCAAAGGTAGAGGTAGTGGATTTGCGGTAGTTTGAGAATGCCCAAATTTGAGAATGTGCAAGCTTGAGAATTTGAGAATGGAGGAACACTATGATATAAATGAACGTTTTTATTGAGGTCCAATTTTATTTACAAATTCTCTCATTTACAAATTCTCAAATTAATCAACTGAAATTTCATCAATAAATATAAACGTTTCATTTCCTCTGCCTTCGTGCCATTGAGGCATAGGGCCGAAATTTTTTGCAATTACTTTTACAAAATGGACCGTTGTTGGTTGGCAGTTCGCAGTAAACTTCGATATGCTCACTTTCTCATCATGATCAGACTTATTAGTCGGAACTGATTTTACTAAAGTCCAATTGACTGAATCATCGCTGATAAAAAAAGATACTTCCTTCGGATAAAAAATCCAAGCATTTTGGTCTTCAAGAAAATTCGCTGCTATCGTTTTTATTTCCTTTGCTTTGTCAAATGCAATGATAGTCTCTACATTCTGTCCCTGATAGCCTTGCCAGTCGCCGGCTCTCCAATTGAGTTTGCCAAAAATACCATCGATCATCGATTCAGCTCCACCGGCACTATATGCTTTATTGTAAACAGATTTTAGTATCACATGCCTGTCATTCGGAAGTTTGGTAAAGGTTGCAAACTGAAAGGGTGAATGCTCTTTTCGTCCATTATTCTGTACCGTATAAAATTTAATCTCTGAATGGTCATGTATTGTAAACGGTGTCTCATATTTCATTTCTTCTTGACCATTTATCGAATAGTAAATATCAGCTGTGTTTAAGGTTCTCATTTCAATTTGTTCAGCGTCCTTAAAAATTTTAGGCGCATTTAGTATGAATGGATTTGAGGCAGCTGAAAAATGCGCTGAAGGTTCATCACCAAACAGGGTGGTATTTTTTGTCACACTAAATAATTTTTGCTTTGTATTGATAAGTTCATCATGTGAAATAGTATGCATATTATTTATCGCATAATAATTCAATTCGTCATTTCCTTTACGAGTTTCTTTGCTTAATTTTATTTTATTATTTAGTACAACTGTATCAAAAAGTGGTTCTGTAATTTCATATGAATTTGCACCTGGGCAAACCGGATAAATCCCTAATGCGCTCAGCACAAACCAAGCACTCATTTGTCCGCAATCTTCATTTCCGATAAGACCATCCGGTTCATTTTTATAAAAATCATGAATCACAAAATTTGTTTTTGATGCAGTCATGTATTGTTTTCCGGCATAATTATATAAATACGCCAATTGATGACTCGGCTCATTACCATGTGCATATTGTCCAATTAAACCTGTGATATCAGCTTGCTCCCGGCCTTCTGTTTTTTCATTTGCTGTAAATAAATCGTCTACATGTTTTACAAATTGTTCAGCACCTCCATGCAAGCTTATTAATTTTGATAAATTATGAGGCACATAAAAACTATATTGCCAACTATTCGCTTCAGTATAATTATTATCTACTGTATACGGTGAGAACGGTTCATACAAGGTGCCATTTTTACGCGCTCTCATAAAGCCGGTTGTAGGGTCATACACATTTACCCAACTAAGACTTCGGTGCATATAATATTCATAATCTTCTTGTTTACCCAAGGTATTTGCCATTTGTGCTATGCACCAATCATCATATGCATACTCAAGCGTTTTACTCACGCTCTCGTGCGAATCATCTGAGCGAACATAGCCAAATTTGTTATAGCTTTCTAATGCATCCGCATCAGCGCAACGTAACTTTGCTTCTTCTTTCATAACTATGTCTGATGTTGAATGCCCGGTATTTGTAGATTCCATCTTGGAATTTTTATTTTCATAATCAGTATAGTTGGTGGCAATTTTAGTCATTGCTTCATAGGCCTTATTGACATCATAACCTCTTATTCCTTTATTATAAGCATCCCACAT
>JANNYV010000236.1:0-2321 GCA_031410275.1 Bacteroidota bacterium | reverse complement strand
TCCTTTTGTTTTATTATAAAAAGCATACGTACCTAGCGTTACATTTAAATTCTCCAAAGGTTGAAAATCTAATTTGCCGATATAGGTCAATCCAAGCCCTTCTCCGTTTTCTCTTGCTTTTACTTTTTCAAAATCAGAAGCAGTTACTTGCTCGGCAGATCGTACAAAGTTTCCTGTACCATTCGGGTTAGCAATAATCGGGTCATCTTGAATTCGTTTTAATACCTCAGGTTTCAACCTGTCGTATTTATTATAGGCAGGGTCTCCATCTTTATCATAGGTTACGCCAAGGTTTAAAGTAAAACCAAGTACTGGAATTTTTTGTCCTGTTTTATTTTTTTTGCGTAGTATAGGACCCGATAAATCCAAAGAACCTAAATTAGTATTATAACCTTCAACAGAATGTTGTAAACTAAAACTTCCTCCAAATTGTCGGGAGACACCATTTGTAGTAATAGAAACAATACCTCCTGTTGCATTTCCGTATTTTGCACTAAGCCCGTTACTCATTAATTCGAATTGACTAAACGCACTTTTCGGTATATTATACCCTCTTCCCGGTCTGATTACCATACCGTCAATCATTATAGATGTATTCGAAGCTCTGGCTCCATTGATATTGATGTCTGAACTACCCGAACGCCCCTGATAAGAACCAGCTGAAGAGCCAATTAATGTACTAATATTATCTGAAACGGTATGTGCAAATTGCTCCTTTGTTTTTACTGTACTTCCCGGGTCACTCGCTTTAATCAATGGGTTTTTATATCCGGTAATAATTTGCTCCTTAATCACAGTACCTGCGACCTTTTTAACCATTATTATATCAACCAATACTCTTTTATCATTTCCCACATAAACGCCCGTAATTAAACTTTCACTATAACCAACATACGTTACTTTGATATCATATTTACCGGGAGCCAAAGGTTTAATTTTATAATTACCATTAATATCTGTTTTCCCTCCACCTTTCACTACACCCCCTTCTAAGGCAACTACTGAAGCAAAATCTAACCCTTCTTTCTTCTCATCTGTAACACGACCGTAAATTTCACCCGAATTCGACTGGGCAAAGGCGATATTGCTGAGTAATAAAAATGCACTTAATAATCGTAATAACTTTGTCATATATCTAATATTTTTATTGGCTTGTAAATATATGTTAAAGATAACATTTTTGCTAACACAGTCTTAAAAAAGAAATAATTTTTTGTTAACCTCTTGTAAACCGAAGGATGAAAGGAAAATAAAATAGATAAACGTCAATTTCGGAAAGGTGAAAGGAATGCTTAGCTGATAGCTAATAGCTGTTAGCTAATGGCTTGAATGCAGAAAGTTTAAAAGTAAAATCTTCAATATTTCGTACACGTATACTCTAGAACAAAAAATTATTCGTCAATATCTTTATCCTATCTGGCAATATTCACAGCACGTTTTTCCCTGATAACAGTGACTTTAATTTGACCCGGATATTGCATTTCCTTTTGTATTTTATCTGCAATTTCAAACGAAAGCTTTTCACTTTCTGCATCCGTTACTTTTTCTGCTTCTACCATCACACGCAATTCTCTACCGGCCTGAATGGCATACGCTTTTTCAACACCTGGATAACTCATAGCCAAGGTTTCTAATTCCTTGATACGCTGAATAAAATTCTGCATGATTTCTCGTCGTGCACCAGGGCGGGCACCGCTAATAGCATCACATGCTTGTATAATAGGTGAAATAATATATTGCATTTCCATTTCATCGTGATGCGCACCAATGGCATTCACCACAGAAGGATGCTCACCATACTTCTCAGCTAGTTTTGCACCCAATAAAGCATGTGATAATTCTGTTTCTTCATCAGGTACTTTACCAATATCATGCAATAAACCTGCACGTTTTGCTAATTTAGGATTGAGTCCTAACTCAGCTGCCATAATACCACATAAATTAGCCGTTTCACGTGAGTGCATCAATAAATTTTGCCCGTATGATGAACGGAAACGCATACGACCTACCATGCGTATTAATTCTTTGTGCAAACCATGTACACCTAATTCTATTGCCGTACGCTCACCAATTTCCATTACCTGGTCATCAAGCTGGCGCTTGGTTTTTTCAACCACTTCTTCAATACGGGCTGGGTGTATGCGACCAACAGCAACCAAACGCTGTAATGATAAACGGGCTATTTCTCTGCGCAATGGGTCAAATGAAGAAAGTACAATTGCTTCCGGGGTATCATCTACAATTAAATCAACGCCGGTTGCGGCTTCAATGGCACGAATATTTCTTCCTTCTCTACCGATAATTGAACCCTTTATTTCATC